>NZ_JBFAXR010000118.1:0-26186 GCF_040680895.1 Streptomyces sp. NPDC051940
CCCACCCCCCACCCCCGGCGGGCCCCCCCCCCCCCCCGCCGCCCCCCCCCCCCCCCCGCTCCGGCCGGGCCCGCGCTCAGCGGGCCCGCGTGGTGACCTTCCGGTGCACCGCGTCGTGCCGGGCCTGGGGGGCCCGGATGTCCTTCGGCCAGTCGAGCGTGAGGCCCAGCCGCCCGCGCAGGAGGTGCTGGAAGTCCGCCAGCCGGTGCGGCGTGCCGTGCACGGCCTGCGGCCGGGTGCCGGTCTCCGCGCAGTACGCCGACAGGGCGCCGGCCGCCTCGCCGATGGACCACTCCACCGGATGCAGCCGGTACGCGCCGTTGGTGATGTGCGTCGTGCCGATGTTCTTGCACGCGGCGACCAGGTTCTCCGTGCCCTGCGGCAGCAGCGCCCCGAGCGGGATCTGGAACGGGAAGCAGTCGATGTCGACATAGGTACGGCCCGAGGTGCTGGGGTGCAGATCGATCCGGTAGTACCCGATGCCGACCGAGTCGTCGAAGAGCGCCGAGCCCGCCCCGTCGCCCCGCATCGCCCGGCCGATATGTCCCTCGGTGACGGTGAACAGCGCCTTGATACGGCGCGATTCGCGGACGTACACCTCCTTGGCCAGCCCGTCCTCGGTGCCGGTGACGTCGCCGCGCAGCCTCAGCTCCGGATAGCCGGTGCCGCCGTCGGGGCGGGGCGCCTCGGTCTGCATCCAGTGCACCATCGACAGCGTGAGGCTCCGGGCGCCGTCCAGGGCGCGGCGCCGGACGGCGTCGTCGACGCCGAGCAGCGGCAGCTCCCAGTAGTCCGTCTGCGGCCAGTTGACCAGGGTGATCTCGCCGCCCGCGAACGACGGCGAGAGGTGGCGGCGGGCCAGGGCGCGGCGGTAGTGCCACATGTCGGAGTCCGTCGTCAGCTCGGCGTCCGCGGCGCCGCGGGTGAACAGCGGGCGCGTACGCCGCGTCAGCTGCCACGGCACCACGTCGTCCCACGACAGCTGCGGGCCGGGCCAGCGCGGGTCGACCGTGTCCCGCCAGTGCGCGTACCCCTCGGGCCGGTCCACGGTGTGGTCCTCGCCGGGGCGGAACTCCAGGGCGCACACCCACGTCACGGCCTGCTGGTCCAGCGGCTCGGCCCGCTCCGGGGCGTGCAGTTCGCCGGTGTCGGCGCGGCCCTCGGCCCCGATGACGTACGGGACGTCCGCCAGCTCCAGCAGATCGCCCAGCTCCGTGGCGTCGACGACCAGCGTCCCGCGCAGCTCCGTCTCCCGGCCGGAGCGCAGACTGCGCACCTCGACCGCGGTGACGGTGTCGCCGTCGCGGTGCGCGGCGGTGACCTCGTGTGCGGTGAGGACGGTGAGCCGGCCGGAGGCCAGCAGCGGGGAGAGCATCTCCTGGATGACGAGCGCCGCCACCCGCGGCTCGTGGCACAGCCGCGAGACGTTGCCGAAGCCGGGGTTGAAGTGCTCGGAGCGGGCGGCGTCGGCGGTCAGCGGGTAGTTGCGCCGGTAGTGGTCGCGGATCCGCTCGCGCAGCTCGCGGTAGCCGGGGGAGGTCAGGTCCGTCTCGATCCACTGGTGCTCGTCCGGGGGCACCGCCTGGCTGGTGAGCTGTCCGCCGAGCCAGTCGGAGCGCTCCACCAGCACCACCCGCTGCCCCATCCGCGCGGCGGTGAGGGCGGCCGCCGTGCCGCCGAGCCCACCCCCGACGACGACGAGGTCCGCGGTGAGTCCATCCTGTGGCATACGACACCTTTCGAGGGGCTGTGGGGGGTACGGGACGGGGTGCGGGGTGGGGACGGGGACGGGTCAGCCCTTGACGCTGCCCTCCGTCAGCCCGGAGATGAAGGCCCGCTGGTTGAACAGGAAGACGGCGAGGACGGGCAGCGTGACGAGCACGGCGCCCGCCATCAGCGGCCCGTACTGCACGTTGCCGCTGCCGAGGAACCTCGCCAGCGCCAGCTGCACGGTCTGCGTCTCCTGCGAGGTGCTGACGACCAGGGGCCACAGGAAGTCGTCCCACACCGCCGTGAACGAGAAGATCGCGACGACGGCCACCAGCGGCCGGGCGAGCGGCAGATAGATGCGCCAGAAGATGCGCCACTCGCCCGCCCCGTCCATCCGGGCCGCCTCCGCCAGGTCCGGATCGGCGGTGGAGAAGAACTGCCGGGACAGGAAGATGTTCATGGGCAGCACCAGATACGGCAGCACCACCCCGCCCAGGCTGTCCAGCAGTCCCGTACCGCCCTCGCCGGCCAGGTTGTTGCCGCCGGCCAGCGGCATGCTCTTGGCCATCAGGAACAGCGGGATCAGCGTCACCGAGACGGGGATCGCGGCCGTGGACACCAGCACGTAGAACAGCGGTGTACTGCCCTTGAACGGCAGCCGCGCGAAGGCGTAGCCGGCGGCCACGGCGCCCAGGCAGTTGGCGAGTACGGCGACGGCGGTGACGACCGCCGAGTTCATGAGCGCACGGTCCAGGTCGGCGTCGGTGAACGCGGTGGTGAAGTTGGCGGTGGTGGGGTGGTGCGGGATCAGGCTCACCGACCCGAAGGCGTCCTCCTCCGGCGTGAACGCCAGGCTGACCATCCAGAGGAAGGGCACCAGCACGAGCAGCGCGGCGGTCGCCAGTGCGGCCACGGACCCCGCCCTGCGACGACGGCGGACGCGTACGGCGGTGGGTGTCATGAGCGCCTCCCCGCGATGCCGCGGATGGCCAGGAACGAGAAGCCGACGATGAACGCGAACAGCACGAAGGCCATCGCGGAGGCGCTGCCGAACCGGTTGTACTGGAACGCCTCGGTGTAGACGAGGTAGTTGACGGTCGTCGTGGAGCCGAGCGGCCCGCCCTTCGTCAGCACGAAGACCTCGGCGAAGCTCTGCGCGAGGAAGACGATGTCCATCGCCACCACGTAGGTGAGCATCGGCCGCAGCCCCGGCAGCGTGACGTGGCGGAAGCACGCCCACCGGCCCGCGCCGTCCACCCGCGCCGCCTCGTACAGGTCCTTCGGGATCGACTGCAGTCCGGCCAGCAGCAGCACCATGTTGGAGCCCAGCGCCTTCCAGACCCGCATCCCGGAGACGGCGAACAGCGCCTGGCCCTCCTTCAGCAGCCAGCTCTGCTCCGGCAGCCCCAGCAGCCCGAGGGCCTCGTTGACCAGGCCGTGCCGGGAGTAGATCCACAGCCAGACCATGCTCACCGCGGTGAGCGAGACGATGTGCGGTACGTACAGGGCCGAGCGGAAGAGGCCCACCCCGCGGAACGTCTGCTTCGCCAGCAGCGCCAGCCCCAGCGCGACGACCACCGTGCAGGGCAGCACGATCGCCACGTACTCGCCCGTCACCAGCAGCGACCTGCCGAACTCCGGGCTGTCCAGCAGCCGGGAGTAGTTCTCCAGGCCCACCGGCTGCGGGCCGGAGCGGCTGAGCGGGCTGTACTCCGTGAAGCTGAGGCCGAGCCCGTACAGCACGGGCACCAGCTGGAAGCAGATCAGGTACAGGGCGGCGGGCAGGACGAACAGCAGCCCCACCCAGCGCCGCGGGACCCGCGGCAGCCGTGGCCGGCGGCGCTCCGGCGCCGCGGGCACCTTCCGGGTGTCCCGCGGGCCGGATACGACGGTGAGTGCGGAGGGCATCGGCGGATCAGCCGTTCGCGGCGAGGATGCCGTCGACCTCGGCGGCGGCGGCGTCCAGCGCCTCCTTCGGGTCGACCTTGCCGTTCACCGCCTGCTCCAGATGCTTGGCCAGGGTGTCGCGGACCTGCGTCCAGGCCGGGATGTTCGGGTTGGGCGCGAACTTCGGCGCGTTGTTCATGTACTGCTGGACCACCGGGCTGTTCTTGACGTAGTCGCTGGTCGCGGCGGAGGCCCGGGCGGGGACGGCCCCGACGCCCTCGGTGTACTCCACGCTGGTCTTCGCCGAGAGCATGTACGCGATGAACTTCCAGGCCAGGTCCTTCGCCCCGCTGTCCTTGTTGATCATCAGGCCGGGGCCGGCCCCGCCGAACGCCTCGGGCCGGCCGCCCTCGAAGCCCGGTGCGGGCATCACCCGCAGGCCCAGGTCCGGTTCGGCCGTCGCCACCTGCTGGGCGACGTTCGGCGTCATCACGGTGATGGACGCGTCGCCGGTGACGAGCGGTTGCTGCTCGGTGGGTGCGGACTGGTAGTCGACGCCGAGCTGGTCGCCGACGGCGCCGTCGCCCTGGTAGGTGCCGACGAAGTACGTCAGGGCCCTGACACCCTCGGGGGAGTTGAACGCGGCCTTCCTGCCGTCCTCGCTGATCTGCCGGCCGCCCGCCGACCCCAGCAGTGTGGCGAAGGTCTGCTGCAGGCCGAACGGCGAGGTCGGCAGCAGCAGTCCGGCGTGCGTGACCTTGTCCCCGTCGCGCTCGGTCAGCTTCTTCGCGGCGTCGAGCACGCCCTCCCAGGTGGTGGGCGGCTTGTCCGGGTCCAATCCCGCCTGCTCGAAGTCCTTCTCCTTGTACGCCAGCAGGTTGCCCTGCATCGACAGCGGCATCAGATACTGCGTGCCGTCGACCTGACCGCCGGGCAGCGCGGTCTCCATGTCCTTCTGGTCGCCCTGGCCGAGCTTGGCGACGTAGTCGGTGAGCGGTTCCAGCCGGTCGTTGTGCACGAAGTCCGCGACGGCCGCCGGGCCGTGGCCGAAGACGTCCGGCGCGGTGCCCGCGGCGAACGCGGCGTTGAGCTTGGGGGAGAGGTCCGGCCAGTCGACGAACGTGACCTTGACCTTGGCGCCGGTCTCCTTCTCGAAGCGCGGCACGATGGTGTGGGTGACGAGGTCGACCTCGGTCTCGTTGACGCCGGGGAACCAGACGGAGATGGAGTCGCCGCCCTTCCCGCCGCTCTTGTCCGAGCTGTCACCGCCGCCCAGCCCGCAGCCGCCGAGAAGCAGCGCCGCCGCGGCGGCGGCTGCGGCGGCTGTCCGGCCGCGGCGCCCGCCGCTGTGTCCCTGTGCTCTCATGACCTCTCCTTATTCGTATAAGTGGCGGCTCACGGCCACATCGATGACGCTTCGGGAGTTGGTGCGTGCCTCGCGGCGGGTTCAGGTGGTGCGCGGGGGTGCGAGCGTGCCCGGGGTGAGGGGGGTGCACGACAGGACCTCGTGATGGCCCGGGGGGACCTGGCCGTCCAGCAGCCGCAGCAGCAGGGAGACCGCCGTGGCGCCCATCTCACGGCGGGGGACGGCGATATGGCTCCAGCCGGCCGTCGGCTCGGCGGCCGGCGGCAGCTCCAGACCGACCACGGTCAGCTCGTCCGGTACGGACACGCCGGCCCCGGCGGCGGCCCGGGCCAGCACCGCCGCCAGCTCGGGCGTCTCGACCAGCAGCGCGGTCGTCCCCTCCGCCAGCAGGCCGCGCAGCCAGCCGGGCGTCACCGCTTCGTCCGGCAGCAGACTGGGCGGGGGCGGGCGCAGGCCGGTGCGCTCGGCGTACTCGGTGTAGCCGTCGAGCCGTTCCTGCCGGGGGCTGCGCCGTACGTCGCAGCCCAGGTAGCGGATCCGGGAGTGCCCCAGCGCGGTCAGCGCGTCCATCACCTGCACGACCGCCGTGGCGTAGTCCGCCGCCACGTACGTCGCGCGGACACCGGGCACGTCGCGCCGGCCGATGAAGACGAACGGGTAGCCCTCCCGTTCCAGGCGCTCCAGCTCCTCGTCGTTGCGCTCCAGGCCGAGGATCACCGAACCGTCCGCGAGGCGGAGGCGGTTGGTGCCGTTGCCGTAGATCGTGCGCGTGCCGTCGGGGCGCTGGGTGGAGGCGAACAGCACCAGGTCCTGACCGGCGCCGACGGCGCCCTCCTCGATGCCGACCAGGAACTCGTGGTAGTAGTCCTCCGGTCCGACGGGGAAGACGCGCTCGAAGGTGTGCACGCCGATCAGCCCGTTGCGTCCGCCGCGCAGGGCGCGCCCGGCGACGTTCGAGACGTATCCGAGCTCCCGCATGGCCTCGCGCACCTTGCGCTGGGTGGACTCGGCGATGCCGTTCTCGTCGGCCTTGCCGTTGACCACCATGGACACGGCGGCCTGGGACACGCCGGCGAGCCGCGCGATGTCGCGCTGACTGGGCCGGTGCACCGCGTCCGCCATGCGTCTCGCGCCTCCCCTAATACGTATTAGGGAGACACCTTGGGGGGCGGCGGCGGGCGTGTCAATGGGTTGCGCGAGGATCGGTCGTACGAGGGCGCGTCCGGCGGTGTCGTACCCGCGGGCTGTCACCGGCAGCTGATAGGACGGGCGTCGACACACGCGAGGCGGCGGGAGCGGATGATGAAGTTCCGAACACTGGTCGAGCCACCGGAGCGCATGCGGGGCCTGGAGGTTCCGGCGGAGGTGGTCGAGGCCCTCGGCGGGGGCGCGCGGCCCCCGGTGGTCATCACGGTCAACGGGCACACGTGGAAGAGCCGGGTCGCCATCATGCGCGGCCGCAACCTGCTCGGCCTCAGCAACGCCAACCGGCAGGCGGCGGGCGTCGACACCGGCGACGAGGTGGAGGTCGAGCTGGTGCTCGACACCGAGCCCCGGGTCGTCACCGAGCCCGAGGACCTGGCCCGTGCGCTGGACGCCGATCCGGCCGCCCGGGCCGCGTACGACGGTCTGTCCTACAGCCGCAGACGGCAGCTGGTGCTCGCCGTCGACGGCGCGAAGAAGGCCGAGACGCGGCAGCGGCGTATCGAGGCGGCCCTCGCGGAGCTGCGGCAGGAGGGGTCGTGAAGCGGCTCGCGGCCGGCATATGGCGCAGGCTGCGCGGGCGCGCGCAGTGGCGGATCCTGTGGCTGGCGCACGCCAAGTTCGTCGTCGGCGTCACCGGTGTGGTGCGCGACGACCAGGGGCGGGTGCTGCTGCTGCGGCACCGCCTGTGGTCGCCGAGGCATCCGTGGGGGCTGCCCACGGGCTGTGCCGCCGCGGGGGAGGCGTTCCCCGACACCGTCGTACGGGAGGTGAAGGAGGAGACCGGGCTCGACGTGGAGCCCGGCCGGCTCGTACGCCTCAACAGCGGTTACCGGCTGCGGGTCGAGGTGGCGTACGAGGCGCGGCTGGTCGGCGGTGAACTGCGCATCGACCCGTTCGAGATCCTCGAGGCGCGGTGGTGCACGCCGGACGAACTGCCCGAAGGGCTGCAGGAGTCGCACCGCGAGCTCATCCACGGCGAGGCCGTTGTCTGACCGGCGGCGGGGTTCATCCCCGGACGGGGCTCAGCCTCAGCACCTGCGGGTCGCGCACCATGTCGGCGTCGGCGAGCAGCTTCCCGACGGTGGTGAGGGAGGAGTCGCGGTCGTCCGCGTCCCGGTGGGCGGTGAACCAGACGAAGACGTCCTCGCCGGTGCGGACGGGCAGGCGCGGGTAGTCGTTCTCCGCGTGCTCGGTCCGCAGGGTCGTGAGCGGCGGCGTGCCTCCCGCCTCCAGGGCGGGGCGCACGTGCGCGGCGAAGAACGCCGCGAAGGCGTCCGGGTCGGCCGGATGGCAGACCCAGCCCGTGACCGAGCTCGCGTCGGAGGGCGTGGTGAAGGGCTCGCCGCGGAGCAGGAGCACGTCGTCCGAGTCGAGCATCGTGGCGTTGGCCTCCGGCCCGAACTCCCGCCAGACGGGCCCGCGCTCGTAGAAGGCGGCAAGGCCCGCGGCCCGGTCGGCCATGCCGGGAAAGTGGCGCAGCCACACGAAGCGGTCGGGGGCGTCCAGGTCCCGGAAGCGGTCCCCGACCCTGATACCCACCGCCTCCTGGCCGGTCACGAACTCGCGTTCGAAGAGGGTGACGAGCGCTTCCCGTCTGCCCGGCAGCAGGGTGTACTGGCGCAGTTCGACGATGCTCATATCCGTACCGATCTCACAGGGGGACTCCGGTCGCGAGCCACCGTAGGCGCACTCCCCTGACACCTACCGTCAGGGAAGCGCGGCCCGGATGACCGAGGAGCGAACGCCCCCGGAAGGAAGCCGTATGCGCTGGATCGACTCACTCGCGTCCGAGGCCGGGCGGCGGCTGCCGCCGCCGGTGCTGGCGTACTTCCAGCAGGGCGCCGGCGCGGGCCGGTCGGCCGCGGAGGCCGAGGAGGCCTGGAACGGCTTCCGGCTGCTGCCCCACGTCCTGCGGGACGTCAGCGCCGTCTCCACCCGCACCTCGGTGCTGGGCACACCGGTGGACACGCCCGTCCTCGTCGCCCCCTCGACGCTGCAGCGGCAGGCCCACGCGGAGGGCGAGGCGGCCATGCTGCGCGGGGCCTCGGGCGCGGGCTCGCTGGTGTGCGTGTCGAGCAACGCCGGGACGCCGTTCGCGTCCCTCGCCGGCGGCGCGCCGTGGTGGGTGCAGGCGTACGTGCTGCGCGACCGCGGGCTCACCGCGGAGATGCTGGGGCGGGCGCGTGCGGCGGGTGCACGGGCGGTGGTGCTCACCGCGGACACCCCGGTCGTGGGGCGGAAGTACGACTCGGGGCCGAGCGTGTGGGACTCCGTCCCGCCGGAGCACCTGCTGGTCAACGTCGACTGGGGCGGAGAGGACGAGTCACGGCTGGAGAAGGCGGCGGACCTCACGCCGGCCGACATCGACTGGCTGCGCACCGCCACCGGTCTGCCGGTGGTGGTGAAGGGGGTGCTGCGGGCGGACGACGCCCGCGCGTGCGTGGCCGCCGGTGCCTCGGCGGTGTGGGTCTCCAACCACGGCGGCCGGCAGCTGGACGGCGCGCTCGCGACGGCCCGCGCGCTGGGGCCGGTCGCCGAGGCGCTGGCGGACACGGCCGCCGAGCTCTACGTCGACGGCGGCGTCCGCGACGGCCACCATGTGCTCACCGCGCTCGCGCTGGGCGCGACGGCGGTGTTCGTCGGACGGCCGCCGCTGTGGGCGCTGGCGGTGGACGGTGCGGAGGGGGTACGGCGCCTGCTCACGGAGCTCACCCCGGAGCTGGCGCACGCGATGGCCCTGGCGGGGGCGCCGGACCTGGCGTCCGTCACCCGCGACCTCGTCGCGGGCTGACGGTCTGCGCACCGGCGCGGCGCGAGCGGCCGCGGGCCAGCCCGCCGATGACCGCGGCGGCCAGACCGAGGACGACGGCGACGTACGCGCCGGCCAGGCCGCTGCCGCTGCCGACCCCGCCGTCGGCGGTGGCGATGACCACGCCGCCGGCGACCAGGGCGACGACGCCCGCCGCCAGTGCCGCGGTGGCGCCGGTCCGCTCCGACCGGATGCCGATCCGGCCGTGGGCTCCGGCGAGCACCAGCCCGCCGACGATCACCCCGGCCAGCCCCACCAGTGCGGACAGGGACGCGGCGAGGCGGCCGGAGGTCAGGTCGTACGCGGCGGCCAAGGTGATCGCGCTCGTTGCTGACATGTCGGGACTCCTGCTCCTTGTTCGATCGGTTGTGGTCCCGATGGTGTCGGCCGGACCCGTCCCCGGTCGTCCGCCGGCCGCAGACACTTCGCGCTGCCGCGTCGGCGGAAGCCGGCTACTGCGCCCGCAGTAGGGCCCCCGCGGAGGCGTCACCGCACGCCGTCCCAGAGCCGGCGTTCCGCCCCGCGCGGGTCGTCCGCCAGGGCCGGGGTGTCGCCGAAGACCCGTGTCGTACGGCGGTCCGTGTCGTACGCCGGCCAGCCCGGGTCGCCCGACGTCGCGAACGCGACCCACGCGCCGTGCATCTCGTCCGCGAGCGCCTGCGGCGGATCCGCGCCGAGCATCGGCGCGTACGACGGATCGGCCAGGCGGTCGAAGACGAAGCCCAGCTCCAGGGCGTGGCACGCGCCGAGACGGCTGGCGAACGCCGGGGAACGCCAAGCGAATTCGTACACGTGCGAGCCGGGGACGGACTCCGCGAGCCGGATCGCGGGGATCCGGTAGAACCAGTCCGTCGCCACCGCGTCCAGCAGCTCGCCGGGGAGGGCCCCGGGCCTGCCGGCCCGGTAGACGGCGAGCGCCTCGTCGGGGGGAAGTCCGTAGGCGCCGGCCGCCGCCCGCACTTGTGCCCGGGTGACCGCTTCCAGCCGCCCGGTCGTCACCAGGAACAGGCGGTACTCCTCGCGGTTGCTGCCGACGAGGAGGTCGACACCGCAGTCGGGGCCGGGCAGTTCGAGGCCGGTCGCCACCGGCTCGAACGGCATGATGTTCAGCGCCGCCTCGCCCCACAGCGCCGGATCGGGCCGCGGGCCCATCTCGCCGCGCAGCGCCGCCGCGGCGGGCAGCAGCTCGGCCAGGGGCACCGCAGCGAACGCGGACGCCGTCGGCTCGACGCCGAGCTTCGCGGCCAGGTACGCCGTGATCCGCCCGGCGGACGCGGGCCGCAGGAAGTGGTGGCAGGCCCCGCTCTGCAGGACCGCCCGGCGGAACAACCCCCGGGCCCGGCCGGAGGCCAGCAGCACGCCGATGCTCATCGCGCCCGCCGACTCGCCGCAGACGGTCACCCGGTCCGGATCGCCGCCGAAGGAGGCGATATTGTCGCGCACCCACTCCAGCGCGGCGACCTGGTCCAGCAGCCCGCGGTTGTCGGGCACGCCGGGCAGGCGCAGGAAACCGTCCGCCGCCAGCCGGTAGTTGACGGTGACGCACACGACCCCGTCGCGGGCGAAGGCGGAGCCGTCGTACGCCGGGACGGAGCCCGCGCCGTTGGTGAACGCCCCGCCGTGCAGCCAGACCAGCACCGGCAGCCCCGTGCCCGGCGCGGGGGCCGGCGTCCACACGTTGACGTTCAGGCAGTCATCGCCCGGGATCACGCCCTCCGGGATGAGAGCGTCGAACGGCGGCGCGTACGGGGCGTGCGGCGCGGTGGGCCCGTACGCGGTGGCGTCGCGTACGCCGGTCCACGGCTCGGGCGGGACGGGAGCGCGGAAACGGCGCGGACCGAAGGGCGGCGCGGCGTACGGCACGCCGAGGAAGGACGCGACACCGTCCGGTGCGAGACGGCCGCGCGCGGCGCCGTGTGCGGTGGCGGCGAGGGCGGGGGTCACGCCGAGAGGACCTCCAGCAGCGCCGCCAGGAACTCCTCCGGCCGCTCCAGGTGCACCGCGTGCCCGGCCTCCGCGACGGCGACCTCCCGCACGGACCCGCCCCCGGCGGCGTAACGTGCCAGCACCGCACGTGTCTGCGCGACCATCGGCTGCGCGGGCGTACCGTCCCAGCCGGGCACCGCGCCGACGGCGCCCAGATGCGCGAGGTCGAACAGCGACCCGTCGGACACGATGACGTCGTCCTCCCCGCGGATCCACAGCACCGGCGGCTTCGGCTCCACGAGGGGAAGGGCGTCGAGCCGGAGGTAGAGCGGGGACATGGAGTTGAGGACGCCCCGGGTGCCGGGCGCGACGCCGGGCCAGGAGCCGGACGCCGTGCTGTCACCCGGGTAGTGGTCGGCGCCGGTCCGTGTGGTGAGCATGGACTCGACGTAGGCGTCCTCCTCGTCGGGTCGCCAAGGCGCCTTGCCGTAGCAGTTGACGAGCACCGTGCGGGGCGAGACGGCCGTCTCCTCCCCGCGGTCGCCCTTGGCGAGGGCCTCGACGAACGCGGGGTTGGCCGTGCCGCCGCCGGAGCCGGCCCCGTCGGGGGAGTTGAGCGTCCCCTCGACGCCCCGCGTGCCGCCGTATCCGTACGGGGACACCGGATTGACGAGCGTCACGGAACGCACCGCGCCGGGCCGGTCGCACAGGTACTGCATGACGACCCCGCCGCCCATGGACCACCCCACCAGATGCGCCTGCCCGATCCCGAGCGCGTCCAGCAGCCCCGCGAGATCGTCCGCGTGATCGCGCAGCCCGCGGGTGGCGTCGACGGCCAGCGGATCGGAACCGCCGAACCCCCGCAGATCCGGTGCGACGGGCCGGAAACGCTCGGGCAGCAGGGGCAGCGTGGAATGCCAGAAGACGGAGGAGGACACGTTGCCGTGCACGAAGACGACGGGCTCACCCGCGTCCCGGACGTCACTGATCTGCACGCCGAGCCGCTCGGTGCGCACCCGCCGGGTGCGGATACCGCTGACGGTCATACGGGGCCCTCTCTTCCGCTCAAGGGACGCGACGCCCCTGACGGGGCCGAGGACGCACGGTAGACGAGGAGCGAGCCGACCGACATGTGCGCATCCTCCACAAGACCCGCACCGCACATGGAGGTCGCCGTACAACGCGCCCGCACACACCCCGCCCTCACGCAACCCCGCCCTGATCACGCAGCGTAGGAGGCGACGTACAGCCAGGAACCAAGCCGAACCGTGTGTCGGATGTGTCGCCTTTAGATGTCAATGGCATCAAATTCGCTAAAGGCTCTGCAAAGTTCGGCGATGCCGACATGAACGCGTCATACCTCGCGCGTGAACCCGCGCACCTCCCCGGAGGTGGCCGCTCCGGGTGTTCAGATCATGGCCATCTGCGCGCCCACCCCGTCGGCCCGACGACCCGTCACCCATCACGCGCCGTCGCGACCCGACCTCGACTCTTTGCCTCTCCTTGACCGGTTCATGACCCGGGTAAAGCGCGCCGCGTGATCGACACGGACCATGGATCCGCCCTCCACAACAACATCCCTTCTGCACAGTGGAGTTACAGATGAGTCGAGCACGCCTGCAGGCGTGGCCCAGATCCATCCGGTCCCGCATACCCCGAACGACCCCAGCCGTACGCCGCGTCGCGGGCGTACTGTCGCTGGTGCTGATGGCCGAGTCCGCGCTGGTGCTGGCGCAGAGCGGCGTCGTGGTCGCCGTGGACCGGCCGGCCGCGGCCGCCGCCGCCCCCGCCGCCGCACGTGGACCCGCCGAGGCCAAGGACGAGGCCTCGGCGGTGCTGACGGCCCGGCTGCAAGACCGCAGGATCGAGGTGCTGTCGAAGCGTACGGCCGACTCGACGACGTGGGCCTTACCCTCCGGGGCGCTGCAGACCGAGGTGTTCGCGGGGCCGGTGCGCGTGTTCAAGGGCGGCACCTGGCAGACCATCGACACCGAACTGACCGACGCCGGCGCGAAGCTGACGCCCAGAGCAGCGGCGGCCGACATCGCCGTGTCCGGCGGTGGGGACCGGCAGCTGGCGTCGGTCACGAAGGGCGCCGTGTCGTTCGGCCTGGGCTGGGCGGAGTCCCTGCCCGCCCCGTCCGTGAAGGGCTCGACCGCCTCGTACGACCTGGGTGACGGGCAGACACTGCGGGCGACGGCGTTGGCCCAGGGCTTCTCCCAGGTCATCGACCTCGCCCACGCCCCCGACGCCCAGCCCTCCAACGCTCAGCCCTCCAACACCCAGACCCCCGACAAGCCCCTCTCCTACCGAATGCCCCTGCACCTCAAGGGCCTGACCCTCTCGGCCGCGGCCTCGGGGCATCTCCTGCTCAAGGACAAGGCCGGAAAGCTCGTCGCCGAGGCACCCGCCCCCCGGATGTGGGACGCCTCCAAGGACCCCGCGTCCGGTGAGTCCGCCCACGTCGCCCCCGTGGACACGAAGATCGAGACCGCGGCGGACGGGGCCCAGACCCTGGTGCTGACCCCGGACCCGGAGTTCCTGGCCCGGACCGATCTGACCTGGCCGGTGACCGTGGACCCGACCACCACGCTGGCGGTCACCACCGACACGTGGGTGCAGAACCCGGACTACCCGGACTCGCAGATCAGCTCGCAGGAGCTGAAGTCGGGCACCTACGACGCCGGCAGCGACGTGGCGCGCTCGTATCTGAAGTTCGACGTGTCGCAGTTCACCGGCAAGCACGTCATCGACGCCGTGATGTCGCTGTACAACTACTACTCGTCGACCTGTGCCACCACCGGGGCGGCCACCCAGGCCCGCCGCATCACCTCCACGTGGTCGTCCAGCTCGATCACCTGGGGAGCGCAGCCGGCGACCACCACCGCCGACATGGCGACCAACACCGGGCACTGGGGCTACAACTCGTCCTGCCCGGCGACCTGGTCGAACTGGAGCATGCGGTCGATGGTGCAGTCCTGGGCGGGCGGTGCCGCCAACTACGGCGTCCAGCTCCGGGCGGCCACCGAGACCGACTCGACCACCTGGCGGCGGTTCCGCTCCGCGAACTACACGACCGCCGGGTACGCGCCGAAGCTGGTGGTGACGTACAACTCGTACGCCACGACCGCTTCCGCGGCGGTCTCCCCGTCGACGGTCAACGCCTACAACGGCTACCGGTACGTGACGTCGCTGACGCCGGTGTTCTCGGCGAAGGTCACCGACGCGGACGGCGGCAGCGCGAGCGCCCAGTTCGAGATCAGCCCCGACCCCGCCTACAACGACACCACCTACAGCTACACCGCCACCGGTACGTCGGTGGCGTCCGGCTCCACCTCCACCCTGACCGTGCCCGCGGCCAACGCCTTCCCGGCCGGCTCGCACCTGCGCTACCGGACCCGGGGCCACGACGGCACCGACTACGGGGCCTGGTCCGGGTACACCACGTTCATCCTGAACACGGTGCTGCCCGCGGCGCCGACCGTCTCCTGCCCGGAGTACCCGGCCAGCACCTGGTCGGCGAAGGCCGGGGGCGCGGTGTCGTGCACCCTGGACACCACCTCGACCGACGGACAGGGCTTCCGGTGGGGGCTGGACGACGCCTCCATGGCCCAGCGGACCGACGACACCGCTGACGGTACCGGCGGCGACCCGCTCACCATCTCCGTAACCCCCGGTGACGGCTGGCACACCCTGTACGCCAGGACCATCGACTCCGGCGGCAACCTGTCCACGGCGACCACCCAGTACAGCTTCGGTGTCGGCTCGGACGGCGCGGCCCTGCTCGCCCCGCGCGACGGCGACCGGCCGGCCCGGCGGGTCGCGCTGGCCGCGACGGGCAAGTCGACCTACACCGGGGTGACCTACCAGTACCGCCGCGGCGAGACCGACACGTGGAAGACCGTGCCGGCGGCGGACGTGTCGAGGAACGGCGACGGCTCGCCCGTGACCGCCTGGCCGCTCGCGGCTCCGGGCGGCGCGCCGCCGGCCCTGGTCTGGAACATCACCACCAGCCTCGCGGAGGACGGTCCCGTCGACATCCGTGCGGCCTTCACCGACGGCACCACCACCGGCTACTCCCCGTCCGAGACGGTGACCGTCGACCGCGAGGTCGGATCCGCACCGGTCATCGGCGTCGGCCCGGGTACGGTCAACGCGCTCACCGGTGACCTGCGTATCCCGGCCACCGACGCCGCCGTGTTCGGCATGGGTGTCTCCCGTACCGCCTCCTCGCGGGCACCGACCGCCGGCGCGGACGCCGACGGCCAGGTGGCCGTCTTCGGCTCGCAGTGGCTCTCCGGCACCGCCGCGGAGCTGGCGCAGTCGACGTGGTCCTACCTCCGCCAGACGTCCGCGACGTCGGTCGCGGTGGTGGGCGTGGACGGTCTGGAGACCGGCTTCACCGCCACCTCCGCCGGTGGCTGGAAGGCCGAGCCCGGTGCGCAGAACCTGACCCTGACCGGCACCCTCACCGGGTCGTTCACCCTGAAGGAGACGGACGGCGTCACCACCGCCTTCGCCAAGGTCGATCCGGCCGCGGCCACCTGGCAGGTGTCCTCCGTCTCCCTGCCCACCGCCAACTCCACCACGAGCGTCGTCTCGGAGAAGGTCGTCTCGGGCAGCGAGACCCTCGCCCGCCCCAAGTACGTCATCGCCCCCACGTCCGCCGTCGCGGCGGGCACCTGCCAGAGCACGCCGTCGGCCAAGGGCTGCCGGGTGCTGGAGTTCGTCTACGCGACGTCCACCACCGCCACCTCCGCCGCCCTCGGCGACTTCACCGGCCGGGTGAAGCAGATCAAGGTGTGGACGACGGCACCGGGCGCCACCGCGGCCGACGCGACCGCGGTCGCGGGTTACGCGTACGACGACGCCGGCCGGCTCCGCGAGACCTGGGACCCGCGGATCTCCCCGGCGCTGAAGACGGTCTACACGTACGACGGCTCCGGCCGGGTCGCCACCCTGACCCCGCCCGGGCAGTTGCCGTGGACCTTCACCTACGGCCGGGCCGGCGGCGCGGCCACGGCCGGCGACGGCATGCTGCTCGCCGCCTCGCGCCCGACGCTCAAGCCGGGTTCGAAGACGGAGACGGACGGCGCCGACGCGGTCACCTCGGTGGTCTACGACGTGCCGCTGACCGGCACGAAGGCCCCGTACCCGATGAGCGCCACCGATGTCTCCGCATGGGGGCAGGGCGACGTGCCCACGGACGCCACGGCGGTCTTCCCCGCCGACGCGGTACCCGCCTCGCACGACGGATCGTCCCTGACCTCGGCCGCGTACACCCGCGCCACGGTCAGCTACACCGACGCGTCCGGGCGGGAGGTGAACTCGGCCGAACCCGGCGGCCACATCACCACCACCGAGTACGACCACCTCGGCAACACCGTGCGCGAACTCACCGCGGGCAACCGGGAGCTCGCCCTGGCGACCTCCGGCACCGGTCTGCAGAGGCTGACCCGGCTGGGCCTGAACGGCTCCGGCACCGCGGAGCGCGCCCGGCAGCTGTCCACCGAGCACGTCTACTCCGGCGACGGCCAGCGCAAGCTCGAGGAGTCGGGCCCGCTGCACCTGATCACGCTCACCGGCGCGCTCCAGGCCGGTGCGGGCGGCACCGACCTGCCCGCGGGCAGCGAGGTCCCGGCCCGTCAGCACACCGTCACCGCCTATGACGAGGGCCGGCCCACCGACGGCACCGCCGCGGTGGCCGACATGCCCACCACCGTCACCGCCGGCGCGTACGTCGACGGCTACGCGGCGGACGCCGACACCCGCACCACGCGGTTCGGCTACGACTGGAGCAAGGGGCTGCCCACCTCCACCACCGGCGACCCGGACGGGCTGAACCTGACCAAGACCACGTCGTACGACAGCCAGGGCCGCGTCATCAGGACGACGCTGCCGAAGTCCGACGGCACCGACGCCGGCGCCACCGTCACCACGTACTACTCGGCCACCGGCACCGGTCCGTGCGACGGCCGCCCCGAGTGGGCGGACCTGGCGTGCAGCACCGGCCCCGCCGGGGCGATCACCGGCGGCGGCTCCAACCCCGGCCAACTGCCCGTCAAGACAATCGAGTACGACCGCTGGGGCACCATCGCCAAGGTCACCGAGACGGCGAACGGTGTCACCCGCGCCACCACCACCGGCACCGACGGCGCCGGACGCACCACCAAGGTCTCCGTCACGGGCGGCTCGGGCACCCCGGTGCCGGACGTCACCACCACCTACGACCCCGACAGCGGCAAGGTGGCCACCACCTCGTCCAACGGGCGGACCATCACCCACACCACCGACCTGCTCGGCCGGGAACTCTCCTACAGCGACGGAGCGGGCAACACCGCGACCACCGCGTGGGACCGGCTCGACCGGCCCGCCACGATCACCGACTCGGCCCCCTCCACCACCACCTTCAGCTACGACACCGTCATCGACCCGCGCGGCCTGGAGACCTCCCGTACCGACTCGGTCGCGGGCACCTTCGGCGCGCGCTACGACGCGGACGCGAACCTGACCACCCAGCAGCTCCCCGGCGGCTACGGCCTCAGCACCTCCAGGGACGAGACGGGCCAGGAGTACGCCCGGGTCTACACCCGTGACAGCGACAACACCGTGGTCGCCTCGGACGTCACCGACCACTCCGTCCACGGGCAGCCGGTCACCGGCAGCGACACGGGCGGCCAGACACGTACCCGCGACTACGGCTACGACACCACCGGCCGCCTCGTCCAGGCCGACGACACGGCGCCGGACGGCGCCTGCACCCGCAGGAGTTACGGCTTCGACAAGAACAGCAACCGCACCACCCTGGCCACCGCCACGGGTGCCCCCGGCGCCGCCTGCACCTCCACCGGCGCCACCACGGTGACCAACACCTACGACAGCGCGGACCGGCTGGTGAACCAGGGCACCGGCTACGACGCCTTCGGCCGCACCACCACCCAGGCCTCCGGCGCCGTCATCGGCTACTACGCCAACGATCTGGTGCAGCGCCAGACCACCGGCAGCACCCGGCAGACCTGGGCGCTGGACCCGGCGGGCCGCCTCGCCTCCTGGACCACCGAGAGCACCGGTGACGGCGGTGCCACCTGGACCCAGGACAGCGCGAAGACCAACCACTACGGCTGCGGCTGCGACAGCCCCACCTGGATCAAGGAGGACGGCTCCGGCACCGTCATCCGCAACGTCCCCGGCCTCGGCGGCGGCCTCGACGCCACCACCGGCGCCACCGGTGACACCGTCCTGCAACTCACCAACATCCACCGCGACGTCACCGTCCAGCTCCCGCTGGACGCCGGCAAGGCGCCCGTCGCACTCGCCTACGACGAGTACGGAAACGCCACCGCCCAGTCCGCCCGGTACGGCTGGCTCGGCGGCGATCAGCGCTCGGCCGAGACGGCGACCGGCGCCGTCCTCATGGGCGTCCGGCTGTACGACCCGTCGCAGGGCCGGTTCCTGTCCGTCGACCCGGTCCCGGGCGGCAACGCCAACGCGTACGACTACTGCGGCGGTGAGCCCGTCTCCTGCACGGACGTCACCGGCGCGCTGAGCTGGTCGTGGTGGAAGCGCTGGTGGTCGCCCGTCTGGTGGATCAAGTTCTACCTGACCAAGAGGGAGACGAGGTGGGTCGCGTACGGCACCGGATCCGCACTCGGATTCCTCAGCTGGGTCAAGGACCTGCCGGTCATCAAGTCCCACAAGGGTCTGCAGATCGCCATCCTGGCCCTGCGGGCGTACCTGTGGTACTTCGTCGTCGTCTCCGGTTACGCCGTCGCCAGAGGCATGTGTACGACGATCATCGTCGGCGGCACCACATCGGGCTGGTGGATCCCCCCGACGATCTGGCCCCGCCGATGCTGAGCCGTGCGCCGGCCCGGCGCCGGTACCTCCCGCTGGTGGCGGAGCTCGTCGCCGCGTCCGTCCTGCTCGCTCTGGCCGTGACGTTCACGGTCCAGCGGGACTGGTGGCTCGCCCTGGTGATGGCGTTCGCCGCCGCCGGGTTCGGCAGGGACGTGGCGCGCCGCATGCGCCGCTAGGCAACCGCGCGGCCGCGTGACCGCGTGACCGCGTGACCAGTGCCACCGGTGGGGTGGTCGTCCGTCGACCGCCCCACCGCGTGGCCCGACTCCTCCGAAGGGATCAGCGTGCGCAGAATCCATTCGCTCCTGCTGGTGGCCGCCCTGGCGCTGCTCTCCGCGTGCGGCGGCGGCGACGATCCCAACGACCCGGCTCCGGACGGCTACCGGCGCCCGCTGCCGGCGCCGTCGGTGACGACGCCCACCGTCCCCGCCCCGAAGACGGTGGCCACGGACCGCGTGCTCCCGCGCGTAACGGGAGCGTTCGGCGACCGGCCGTCGGTGACGATCCCCGAGGCGAAGCCGACCGGCAACTTCGTCGTGGCCCCCCTGAAGGAGGGGCAGGGCCCCGCGGCCCGCCCCGGGGACGCGGTCGTCGTCGACTACGCCGCGGTCGTCTGGCGCACGGGCAGACAGACAGCCGGCACCTACGACGCGGGAGCGCACCCGAAGGTCTTCACCGTCGGCAGGGGCGCGGCCCTCCCCGCACTCGACCAGGCGGTGAGGGGCCGCCGCGAGGGCAGCCGCGTCCTGGTCGTCGCACCACCGGCCGCGGCGTACGGCACGACGGGGAACAAGGACCTCGGCGTATCGCCCAGGGACACGGTGGTGTTCGTGGTCGACGTCGTGAAGAGGATCGCCAAGTCGTCCCTCGTGCAGGGGCGGCAAGCAGCCGTGCCCCCAAAGCTGCCGGCTGTCCGCACGGACTCCACCGACGGCTCCGCGGCCATCGCCGTGCCCGACCGTGCCGCCCCGAAGACCCTGATGGTCAGGGAGCTGGTGACAGGCACCGGCCCCGTGATCAAGGCGGGCAGCACGGCGGTCCTGCAGCACTCGTCGGCGGCCTGGGAAGGCCAGACAGGCAGGGACAAGGCCGCCCTGTTCATGAGCTCGAGCGCCGACGGCGCCCCCCTCGTGACGACGACCGGCCGGGGAAACCTCCTGCCCGCCTGGGACCGAGCCCTGACCGGCCGCCACGCGGGCACCCGCCTGCTGATCGTCATCCCGGCCACCATGGCGTACGGCGCACATCCGCCCCGCGGGGTACCGGCGAACGCGGCGGTGGTCTCGGTCGTGGACGTGCTGGGGGTCGTGTAGGTCCAGGTCAGACGGTGCTTGTGGCACGATCGTGACGGGCCGATCTGGACAGGGTCCGCCGCCGCCCCGACAATCCAGGAATGACCGCATACGAGTTCCCGACGCAGGCCGGACTGGTGCGGGTCTCGGACCGCGACCGGGACCGCGTGCTGGAGCAGCTGCGGGAGGGCGCGGCGCAGGGCCTGCTGTCGCAGGACACCTTTCTGCGCCGGATGGAACTCGTGTTCGTCGCGCGCGGGCGGGAGCAGCTGGACGCCCTGACCGCGGACCTGCCGCGGGAGGGGCGCTTCACCCGGGCGGTCGTCGGCTCGGTGGCGAAGGCGTCGGCCTTCGGCGTACGCGTGCGGACGGCCTGGCAGACGGAGAAGCTGCCGCCGCTCATGCTGCCCGCGCCCCGGCCGTACCCCCTGCGCATCGGGCGCGATCCGGCGAACGGGCTGCGGCTGATGCACGACACCGTCTCGCGCGTGCACGCGGAGCTGATGTGCCGGAGCGGGCTGTGGGTGCTGCGCGACCTCGGGTCGACGAACGGCACGTTCGTCAACACCCACCGGATCACCGGCTCGGCGCCGGTGCGGCCCGGGGACCAGATCGGCTTCGGCACGACGCGCTTCCGGCTCACGGGCCGGTAGCCGCGCCGGACGCCGTCAGACGGTCCTGCGGAGCATCAACCGCCGCGTGCCGTCCTGCTGTTCCGCGTCCTCCGTGACCTCGAAGCCCTGCTCCATCGCGTAGCGCAGCGCCGCCGCGTGGCCGTAGGCGCGGGCCAGCCGCTGCCGGAACGCGTCCGTCCGCAGCGCGTACCCGTCGGCGACCAGCGCGTAGCTGCCGTCGTCGGCACGGGTGAAGCCGAAGTCCGCCTGGGGCGCCCGCACGACGATCTCCGCCTCGGAGCTGTTCCCCCAGGTGTTGCGCAGGCGTACGGGCCGCTCGTGGACCTCCGCGTCGGGGTGGCCGACGTCGGCGAGGGCGGTGAGCAGCAGCTCGCGGTCGGTGAACCGGGTGCGGACGCGGGTGAAGTGGGACATCGCGGGCCTCTCGACGGGTCAGGACAGGGGGACGACTCGGCAGGGTCAGGACAGTTGGACGACCGGCAGGCCCCGCAGGGCCCACCGGTGGCGGCGCAGGTCGTACGCGTGCACGGTGAGGCGCTTCGCCCCGTCGACGTGGAACTCGACGCGGAAGCAGTCCTCCCCGGCGCGGGCGGGCGGTTCGGCGGTGAGGAAGGTGGGGCTGTCCTCGTTGAGCCACAGCGTGGCGCGTTCGCCGCGGGCCTGTTCGGTGACCGGCAGGACGCGGGCGCCGCCCCGTGAGTCGTACACGATCTCCAGTGCCGCGTCCGCGTCGCGCCCCGTGGCGTGCGTCAGCTCGTGTACGGACAGCCCCAGCCGGTCCTGGCCGTCGCGGATCGCGGTGACGGTGAGGGCGGAGACGGGACCCTCGCTCGGGTACGGGGTGCCGGACGGCACGATCGTCTCGAAGGCGTACGCGCCCCGATCCGTGTCGAGATGCCGCAGCGCGTAGTCGTGCTGGATGTGGTCGTGCAGCTCGTGCCCGCCCGCGATGGCCGCGGCACCGGCCGCCACGGCCTCCAGCGGACGCTCCACGCGCAGCACCCCGGGCCGGAACGACAGCGCGGCGACGTCCTGCACGGCCGGGATCAGGCAGCTGCCGCCGACGAGCAGCACCTGCTCGACGTCGTCGGTACGGCAGCCCAGCCCCGCCGCCTGGTCGAGGGCGCGGCGCAGCACCCGGCCGAAGCGGCCGAGCACGTCGTGCTCACGCAGCAGCGCGGCGAAGGCCGGGCGGTCGAGTACCTGCCGCAGGCCCGTCGCCTCGTCCTCCACCACCGCCTCCTGCCGGCCGGTCAGGGCGATCTTGGCGTCCTCCGCCGCCGGCAGCAGCCGCCGCAGCAGGCGGTTGCGGGCAGCGGGTTCGACGGGTCCGCGCGCCCGTTCGTGCCGCTCCAGGACGTACCGGGCCAGCAGCGCGTCGAGGTGCGTGCCGCCCAGATCGGCGCCGGCCTTCGCCACCGCCCGCACCCCCGAGCCGCGGGAGCTGGGCTCCTCCACCCGTACGACGGACACGTCCAGGGTCCCCGCCCCGAAGTCCACCACGCAGAACAGCGCCCCGGGCGCCAGCCGCGCCCCGTACCCGGCCGCCGCGGCGGTGGCCTCGTCCACCACGCGCAGCCGCGTGCCCGGCAGCGCGCCGCCGACCTCGCGCACCAGCCAGTCGCGGTACGGGTCGAAGGACTCCACGGGCGCCGTGGCGACGATCTCCAGCTCCTCGGACGACGCCGACAGCCGCGCCAGGGCCATCAGGTCCGCCAGATAGTCGGTCGCGGCCCGGCGGGCGGTGATCCGCTGCTCACCGATCTGCCGGGGGACGTCCACCACATGGCCGGCCAGGCAGCTCTTCGTGCCGCGGAAGACGAACGGGTCACCCTCGGCGTCGCGTTCCCGCGCCTGCTCGCCGATCAGCCGCCGCCCGGACCCGCCGTCGTACGCGATGAGCGACGGTACGACCCGCTGCAGCACCCCGCCCGCCTCGCGGACCCGCTCCACCGCGCCCAGCCCCAGCGGCACCGCGGCGCCGGCCGCCGGGTCCCAGCGGGCCACGACGGTGTTGGCGGTGCCGAAGTCCAGGCCGATGCGTTCGGTCATATGCGGTCCTTGTCGGTGGGGCGTACCGAAACCGCGTCGGGATCCGCGGCCGCCGGCGACCGCCGCACGTTCACGTGATCCCCCGCGTTCAACTCCGCGCACGCGCGCAGCAGGCGCGCCAGGCGGCGGTCCGCATGGACGCGCACGCGTCCGGCCACCTCCTCGTCCAGCAGGGCGATGTCCCGCACCCCCAGTGACGCGAGCGGCCGCCGGGCGAGCCGCGCGAGCACCGAGTCGGGGAGGCTGAACACCTTGACCCGGGCCTGGCCCGCCAGCACCAGGCGGCGGCGGTCGGGCCCGCACTCCATGATCTCGTGCCGCCATCCCGGGAGTTCCACGGGCAGCGGTACGGGGGTGAGGGAGTCGGCGCGCAGGGCGACGGCGCCGGTGCCGTCGCCGGTCAGGATCGTTCCGTCGTACACCGTCACTCCCCAGAACGGTTCGCAGCGCACCTTCGCCGAACACAGGGCCCGCGGGCCGTCCGGGGTGAGGCGGCGCAGCCAGACCCGGTCGGTGGCGACCACCGCGAGCGTGTCCTCGGAGGGGAAGACGACCCGGGTCAGGAAGGTCTCGTGTTCGGGGACCGGAAGCCGCAGTTCACGGGTGGGGCCGCCGCCGAGGTCGTGCAGCAGGAGGGAGCCGCTGTTCCCGGTGACGACCTGGGCTCCCGACGGACTGACCGCCTGCAGGTGGACATGGGAGTGCGGGGACCCGATGTGCGTGAAGTCGACAGGACGCAGGTCCGGATCGAGACGGACCAGGGTGCGGTCGGCGCCGTCGGAGGGCACGAACACGGTGAGGTATCCGCCCTGGGGCAGTGCGCGCAGCGCCCGGCATCCGGGAGTGCCCCGAGGGGTCGGCGGCCCCGCCCCGAGCACGTCCCGCCACGCGCGCGAGGCCGTCTCGGCCTCGCCGCCCGCCCCCGTCGACGTCACCTGGTCGCCGGTCGCGACCACCCAGCGTCCGTCGGCGCCGCCCGCCGCGTACAGCGGTCCACCCGAGCCCCACGGGGAGGTGGGCAAGGGGATGACGGACGTGAACCGTGCGCGGCCGTCCGGCAGGCCGACGACGGTCAGCACCCAGCGTCCGCGGCTGTCAAGGCGGACGACGCCCAGGGCCGTGCCGTCGTAGGACGTCGCGAACGCCTTTACGTCCCGGCCGCCGTCGGCCAGGGGGATCTCACGGGCGGCCGGGCGCGTCAGCTCGGCGTGCGCCCGGGCGGTGCGCTCGGCGTCGGCGTCCCGCAGCAGCCGCAGCCGGGGGTGGTCCGCCGTCACGTCGCCGGGTACGTCGTGCACGGTCGCGACGGCCTCGGCCAGCGGCAGCCGCCACAGCAGGCGCGCCAGTTCACGCGGATCCCGGGCCTTCGACGCGTACGCGCGCGGCGCCTCGCCGGTGAGCCCGCGCACCAGCTCCAGCTCCCCGGCGGCCACCAGCGCGTCCCGTAGCACGGCCCGCTCCGGTGGGCTCTCCCGCAGGTAGGCGGCCCGCAGCAGGACGCCGTCCGGATCCTGGGCGTGCAGCTGCGCGAACCGGCCGGTACGGACGAGGAACACCGCCCGGCGCAGCTCGTCGGAGGGAACGAACCCCTCCGCCCGGCACAGCTCCGCGAGATGCTCCAGGTCCAGCGCCATCTCGCACACCTCGTCCACCAGCTCCGGCGACGGGTGGCGGGCGATCAGCGCCCGGGCCGCCGCCCCCACCGGGTGGCGCTCCCAGGTGGCGTACCGCAGCGACTCCCTCCGCAGCGGCGGCAGCAGGGCCTCGGGGCTGCCCAGCGCGGCGAGGACGGCGGCGGAGAGCTCCACCGCGGCCGGGCCGTCCGCGTGACCCGGGTTCTCGGAGGCGCGCGGGTTCCCCGCCCGGCCCGGGTTCCCCGCGATGCGCGGGGCGGGAAGGGCCTTCACCACCGCCCAGATCTGCTCGTCCCCGTCCGGCGCCGCCAGCCACAGCCTCCACAGCGTGGTCCGCGCGCCCTCGTCGCGCCGTGCCCGGCGCAGCAGCCGGCGTACGGCGAGGGTGTCGGTCTCAAGGGTCCACAACTCGCCCCGCCGGGCCTGCCATTCCAGGCTGGAGGCCCACACGCCACGCGCCTGCCGCCACCGGCGAAACCGGGTGATCACCGACGTCCGCCGGTGTCCGGTCGTACGGCCACGTCCTCGGCCGCCCCCCTGACGTCCGCCCGCACCGCCACCTCGTCCCCGAACCGCAGCAGCAGGCACGCGCGCAGCAGCTCGCCGTACTCCCGTACACCGCGGGACAGGCCGTCCCGCCGCAACTCCGCCTCCAGCAGGGCCAGATCGCCTGCCTCCAGCTCCTCCAACGGCCGTCGAGCGAGCCCGTGGAGGGCGTCCGTTCGGCGCAGAGCGACGCGGAGTTCGTCCCTGCCGCCGGAGGTGAGGCAGTGGCCGTCGGGGGTGCCGTCGAGCCAGTTGTCACCGGCGGCCGGCGGCGCCTTCGCCGGGGCGAGGGTGTCCGCCCGCACCGCCACCAGGGCGCCGTCCGGCCGGTCGCGGAACAGGAGCAGTCCGTCGTACGCCGTGAACCCCTGCCGCGGATCGCACGAGACGTCCGCGGCGTGCAGGCTGCGCGGTCCGTCGGGGGTGAGGTGGCGTACCCAGATCCGGTCGGGGGCGAGTACGGCGAGCGTGTCGTCGTCCGTGAAGACCGCCGCGGTGGGGCTGTACGACGCCGGCTGGGGGATCCATATCCGGTGCGTGGGACCGCCGTTCAGCTGGTGCACCGTGTGGACGTCGTCGGTCCGGATGGCGACGCGAGTGCCGTCGGGACCGGCGACCGACTGTCTGCGGCCCCGTTCGGCGACCGCCGCGGCGGGGAACCGCTCCACG
The DNA here is from genome assembly GCF_040680895.1 of Streptomyces sp. NPDC051940. Taxonomy (NCBI): domain Bacteria; kingdom Bacillati; phylum Actinomycetota; class Actinomycetes; order Kitasatosporales; family Streptomycetaceae; genus Streptomyces; species Streptomyces sp. NPDC051940. Next base: position 25,590 of record NZ_JBFAXR010000118.1, read on the forward strand.
TGCAGGGGCCGCAGCCCGGGGTCGAGGCGGACGCAGACGCCGGGTGCGTCGTGCGCGCGCCACGTCGGGGCGAAGACGGCGAGGGCGTTGCCGTCGGGCAGTCCGTGCAGGCCGATGCACGCGTGCTCCGGGGCGGGGCGCAGCTCCGGGACGACCGTCTGCCACGGGACGACGGGAGAGGGCTGAGTGCCGCTGCCGGTCACCAGCGTCACGCCGAGGTCGCCGGCCACCGCGAACCCCGCGCCCAGCCGGACGAGATCCGGGCTGTCGCCGTACACGTGCCGGGTGAGCCGCCCCATGGCGAGCTCGGTCTCGGCCGGCCGCTCGCCGTCCGGCAGCCTGAACACCGCCGCATGCCAGCGGTCGCCGGCCCGGTTGCGCAGCAGCGCGGCCACCGTCCGCCCGTCGGCGGAGACCCGTACCGCCTCGGCCGTCCTCTGGTCACCCGGTCCGAACCGCACCAGGTGCTCCTGCGGGCGCAGCAGCGTCTCGTGCGCGGCGGCGATCCGCGCGGCGTCGGCCGCCCGCAGTACGGCGTACCCGGCGGGCGCCCCGGCGCCGTCCGCAGTCGGCCCCCCGGCGCGTTCCGCCGGCGGG
>NZ_JBFAXR010000119.1:0-25905 GCF_040680895.1 Streptomyces sp. NPDC051940
CCAGGTTGATCATGCGGTCGATGAACGTCTCGCCGGGCTTCGTCGTGATCTTGATGACGATGCGGTCGGAGAGGACCTTCGTACCGCCGCCGTCAGCCGAAGCGGCCCGAGACGTAGTCCTCCGTCGCCTTGACGGACGGGTTGGAGAAGATGCGCTCGGTGTCGTCGAACTCGATGAGCTTGCCGGGCTCGCCGACACCCGCCAGGTTGAAGAAGGCGGTGCGGTCGGAGACCCGGGCGGCCTGCTGCATGTTGTGCGTGACGATGACGATCGTGAAGCGCTGCTTCAGCTCGCCGATCAGGTCCTCGATGGCGAGGGTGGAGATCGGGTCGAGCGCCGAGCAGGGCTCGTCCATCAGCAGCACCTGCGGTTCGACCGCGATGGCGCGGGCGATGCACAGCCGCTGCTGCTGGCCGCCGGACAGCCCGGAGCCGGGGCGGTTCAGGCGGTCCTTGACCTCGTTCCAGAGGTTGGCGCCCTTCAGCGACTTCTCCACGATGCCGTCGAGTTCCGACTTCTTGATCTTGCCGCCGAGCTTCAGACCGGCCGCCACGTTCTCGTAGATCGACATGGTCGGGAACGGGTTCGGCCGCTGGAAGACCATGCCGACGACACGGCGTACGGACACCGGGTCCACGCCCGCGCCGTACAGGTCCTCGTCGTCGAGGCGGACCTTGCCCTCGACCCGGGCGCCCGGGGTCACCTCGTGCATCCGGTTCAGGGTGCGGATGAAGGTGGACTTGCCGCAGCCGGACGGGCCGATGAAGGCGGTCACGGAGCGGGGCTCGATGGACATCGAGATGTCCTCGATCGCCTTGAACTTGCTGTAGTAGGCGCTGAGTCCGCTGATGTCGATGCGCTTGGCCATGGTTGCTCTCCTGTCCTGATGGCCGTCAGCGGCCGGTCTTGGGTGCCTTCCAGCGGGCGATGCCGCGGGCCAGCAGATTGAGGATCATGACGAAGGCGATCAGCACGAGCGCCGCGGCCCAGGCGCGGTCCCAGCTGGCCTGGTTGCCGTTCGCCCACTGCTCGTACACGTACAGCGGCAGGGACGCCTGGGAGCCTTCGAACGGGTTGTTGTTGATCGCCGGATTGCCGAACACCAGCAGCAGGACCGGGGCGGTCTCGCCGGTGATCCGGGCGACGGACAGCATGACGCCGGTGGTGATGCCGCCGATCGAGGTGGGGAGCACGATCTTCAGGATCGTCTTCCACTTCGGTACGCCGAGGGCGTAGGAGGCCTCACGCAGCTCGTTGGGGACGAGCTTCAGCATCTCCTCGGTGGAGCGCACCACCACGGGCATCATCAGAATCGCGAGCGCCAGCGCCCCGGCGAAGCCGGAGTAGCCGAACCCGAGGATCATGATCCATACGGAGAGGACGAACAGACCCGCCACGATCGACGGGATGCCGGTCATGACGTCCACGAAGAACGTCACGGCCAGGGAGAGCCGGCCGCGCCCGTACTCCACCAGGTAGATGGCGGTGAGCAGGCCGATCGGTACGGAGATCACGGTGGCCAGCGCCACCTGCTCGATGGTCCCGAGCAGCGCGTGGTAGAGGCCGCCGCCGGGCTGCAGGGTGATCACGCCGTTCATGGAGTGGGTGAGGAACTCCGCGTCGAGCACCTTCGCCCCGCGGTCGACGGTCTCCCAGACCAGGGACGCCAGCGGGATGACGGCGAGCACGAACGCGGCCCACATCAGCGCGGTCGCCAGCCGGTCCTTCGCCTGCCGGCGCCCCTCCACGGCCGTGGCGAGCGCGTACGAGCCGGCGACGTACAGCAGCGCGGCTATCAGGCCCCACTGGATGCGGTTGGACAGCCCGGCCCCGAGGCCGATGGCGACGGCGGCGGCCACGGCGCCGACCGCCGTGGCGACGGGCGCCCACCGGGGCAGCCGCGGCTGGCGTATGCCGAGGACGTCGGGGACGCCGGCGGCCTCGGGGATCGTGTCGTTGACGGTCGCGGTCATGCGTTGGCCCCCGAGTACTCCTTGCGGCGGGCGATGATCAGCCGGGCGGCGCCGTTGACCAGCAGGGTGATGACGAAGAGCACCAGACCCGAGGCGATCAGCGCGTCACGGCCGTACTGGCCGGCCTCCTTGAACGCGGAGGCGATGTTCTGCGCGAACGTCCCCCCGCCAGGCTGCAGCAGCTCCGGGTTGATCAGCGCGGACGGGGAGAGCACGGTGGCGACGGCCATCGTCTCGCCCAGCGCCCGGCCGAGGCCCAGCATGGAGGCGGAGATCACGCCGGAGCGGCCGAACGGCAGCACCGCGGTCCTGATGACCTCCCAGCGGGTGGCCCCCAGGGCCAGCGCCGCCTCCTCGTGCATCTGCGGCGTCTGCCGGAAGACCTCGCGGCTGACGTTGGTGATGATCGGGAGGATCATCACGGCGAGCAGGATGCCGACCGTCATCAGCGAGCGGGGCGCGGAGCCGTCGTACGACAGGACCACGGTCCAGCCGAAGTACTCGTCCAGCCAGGTGTAGAACCCGGTGAGGTGCGGGACGAGGAAGAGCGCGCCCCACAGTCCGTAGACGATCGACGGCACGGCCGCCAGCAGGTCGATGACGTACGCGATCGGGGTCGCCATCCGGCGCGGCGCGTAGTGGGTGACGAACAGCGCGATCGCGACCGCGACCGGCACCGCGATGGCCATCGCGATGACCGAGGACACGATGGTGCCGAACACGAGCACGGCTATGCCGAACACCGGCGGGTTCGCGTTGGCGTTCCACTCGAACGTGGTCAGGAAGTTGCCCTCGTTGTCCGCGAGCGCGAGGGCCGCGCGGTAGGCGAGGAAGGCCGCGATGGCGGCCATGATGACGAGCAGGGTGATGCCCGAGCCTCGGGACAGGCCCAGGAAGACCCGGTCGCCCATGCGGGTGGGCCCCTTGCCCTGGCTCAGCTGCGGCGCCGGGCGGGGCGGCTGGTCCGTGGTCTCCACGGGTGTGGCAGTCATATCGGATCTCCGGTCTGGGTGGGCGGGCGGCGCCGGTCACAGCGCCGGCCGGCCCGGTGGCGGTGCACCGGACGGGCGGTCGGCCCGGGGCGCCTTGCGGCACCCCGGGCTGACCGGTTCAGCGGTTCGGGTCAGGCAAGGGCGGCGACGACCTTGTTGACCTCGGTGACCAGCTCGGCCGGGAGCGGCGCGTAGCCGGCCGCGTTCAGCGACGCCTGGCCGGCCTCGCTCGCGGTGTAGCCCAGGAAGGACTTGACGGCCTCGAGGGTGTCGGCCTTGTTGCCCTTGTCGCAGGCGATCTCGTACGTCACCAGGACGATCGGGTAGGCGCCCTCCTCCTTGGTGGCGTAGTCCATCTCCAGCGCCAGGTCGGAGCCCGTGCCGGTCTTCTTGGCCACACTGATCGCCTTGGAGGCGTTCTCGATGGTGGCGGCGACCGGGGTGGCGGCGCCGGTGGCGACGTCGACCGTCTTCAGGCTGCTGCCCGTGGCGTAGGAGAGCTCGACGTAGGAGATGGAGCCGGAGGTCTGGCCGACCTGCGAGGCCACACCGGAGGAGCCGTCGGCCGCCTGGCCGCCCTCGACCGGCCACTTCTTGTCGTGCTCCCACTTCCAGGCGTCGGGCGCGACCGAGTTCAGGTACTTGGTGAAGTTGTCGGTCGTGCCGGACTCGTCGGAGCGGTGCACCGGCTGGATCTTGGTGCCGGGCAGCGAGGCGTCGGGGTTGAGCTTCTTGATCGCCTCGTCGTCCCACTTGGTGATCTTGCCGCTGAAGATGTCCGCCATCGTCGCGGCGTCCAGGGAGAGCTTGTCCACGCCCTCGACGTTGAACACGACGGCGATCGGACCGCCGACCATCGGGATGTTGATGCCCTGGCCGCCGGTGCAGATCTTCTTCGACGCCTCGAGCTCCTCGGGCTTGAGCGGCGAGTCAGAACCGGCGAACGCGGTCTGGCCGTTCAGCCACTCCTGGATACCGGCGCCGGAGCCGACCGGCTTGTAGTTGACGGTCAGGCCCGAGCAGGCCGCCTGGAAGTCCTTGACCCACTGGTCGACGGCGTTCTTCTGGGCGGAGGAGCCGGAGGCCAGCAGCTCGCCGCTGCCGGCGCACTTCACATCGCCGGCCGCGGCCGCGGTCGACTTGCCGTCGGAGGGCTTGTCGCCGTCCGTGTTGTCGTCGGAACCGCACGCCGACAGAACCAGGGCGCCGGAGACGGCGAGGGCGCCGAGGGTCAGGGCGCGGAACCCGTTCTTGCGCTGGAGCTTCACTTCGGTGTCTTTCCTTCCTGAGGCCGCACTTGGCTTGGCGGCGTGCGTGATGAAGAGGTGGTGACGTGGCCTTGCGGCCCGGGTGTCCGGTGATCTCATGCCGCTCCCCCTGGCGGAGGCACGAACCGGTAACCGACGTTCCGGACCGTGAGGATCACCGAAGGATCGTGCGGGTCATCGCCGATGCGGTCCCGCAGCCGTCTGATGTGGACGGCGATGGTGTTGGACTTCGGAGCGCTGCCGCCCCAGAGCTCGGCGCTGATCTGGTCGCGGGTGACGACCTTCTCGGCGTGCGCGACCAGCAGGTGCAGCAGCTTGAACTCGCGCAGCGGCAGCTGCACCAGCCGGCCGCCGATCCGTGCCTCGAACGTGGCCGGGTTGATGCTGAAGGGGCCGGCGGTGACGGACTCGTCCAGTTCCTGGACCGAGGGCCCGGTCACCCCGAGCATCTTCAGCACCTCGTACGGGCGGTACGGACGGGCCACGCAGGCGCTGGCCCCCGCGGTCAGCGCCTGTACGGCGTCCTCGGCGTCGTCCGGACCGACTCCGATGATCACCGGGACGGTGCACCGGCGGCGCAGCACCTCGACGACCTTCGCACCGGGCACCAGCGGCAGCCGGGCGCTGACCAGCACCACGTCCGGACGCTGCAGGCCCACCTGGAGCAGCGCCTCCGCCCCGTCGGAGCAGAAGACGACCTTCACCTGGTGGCCGGCCAGATGCTCGGCCAGATCGTGCGCCACCTGCTCGTCCGGGTCGGCGAGCAGCAGCACCCTGCCCGGCAGGCGCGGTCCGGGCACAGCCGGTCCCCCGGCCTTGGCTATGCCCATGTCGTCACCTGGACGGGGCGCATGGCGCTCTCTCCCTCGCGTGGCACGGATTCCCCCAGTCGGAAGGGGACTTGGCTTCACCCGGGAAGCCCCGGGCAGGACCCATGGAAGGTCCCGGATGCAGACGCGAGCGGGCGAAAGGGGTTAACGCAAGGTGAATATCCGCGCGCCAGTCGGTGATTGCGTTATCCCGGCGTTATCTTTCGCGTGTGCGCAGATGAACGCCGTTACCCGTGTGCCCTCTTGAGCCTGGAGAGCGCCGTCCGCAGCTTCTTCTCCTGCTCGGCGCTGAGCGGGATGAACTTCGCCTCCTTGGCGATGGAGGCGTGGTTGTCGACGTAGAACTCCACGAACTGCAGCACCTCGGGGCGCTCCAGTGCGGCCGACGAGGGATAGATGAACAGCGGTCGACTGAGGGCGTATGTGCCGTTCTGGACCGATTTGGCGCTCGGCGCCACACAGCCGTCCCCGGCGTCGATCCGCAGCGCCTTCAGCTCGTCGGCGTTGTCCTCGTAGTAGGTGTAGCCGAAGTAGCCGAGGCCGCCCGGGCTGGAGGCGACGCCCTGCACGATGACGTTGTCGTCCTCGCTCGGGGTGAAGTCGGAGCGGGACGCCTTCTCCTCGCCGTTGATCGCGTCGGTGAAGTAGTCGAAGGTGCCCGAGTCGATGCCGGGGCCGAAGAGTTCGAGCGGCTGACTGGGGTAGGACGGGTCCACCTGGTTCCAGTTGGTGACCTTCGAGCCCGGCTGCCAGATCTTCTTCAGCTGCTGGGTGGTGATGCAGTCGATCCAGTCGTTGTCCTTGTGGACGACGACGGTCAGCGCGTCGTTGGCCACGGTGAACTCCTCGACGGCGATGTCGTTCTGGGCGCAGTCGAGCTTCTCCTCGTCCTTGGCGGGACGGGAGGCGTCGGAGATGTCCGTCTCGCCCGCGCAGAACGCCTCGAAGCCGGCGCCGGTGCCGTTGTCGGCGACGGAGATCGCCACACCGGAGTTCTCGGCCTCGAACCGGTCGGCGGCGGCCCGCGTCAGCGGGGCGACGGTGCTGGATCCGTCGACGGCGATGGCGCCGGCGACGGACGAGGACGACGACGAGTCGTCGCCGGAGCTGGCCTCGGCGTCCTTGTCCAGCAGCCCGCAGCCGCTCAGCGCGACGGCGAGCGCGGGGACGGCTATCAGAGCGCCCAGGCGGAGGTGGGTTGAGGTATGCACGCTCACTGCCTCGATGTCGTGAGGGGGCATGGTCGGTCGGCCATGCCAGGTGGGAGTTGGTGAGGTTTGTGAGCCCGGGCGTGCACCATCGAAGTGGGTGGGACGGACCAGGTGTCTGCGTGCAAGCCAACACGAGGTGAACAACGAGTCGCCCCAAGGTGACACCAGGTCAGTTCGCGATGGGCAGCCGCACCGCGAGCAGATAGCCGCCGTCCCCGTCGGGACCCGCCGCGAGGGCGCCGCCCGCGGCCTTGACCGCCGCGGCGAGCCTGCCGAGCCCGTGCCCCGTGCCCGGCAGCGCGGAGTCCGCAGCGACCTTGTCCGGGGCGGTGTTCGTCACCTCCAGCAGCACGGTGCCGGGCTCCACCTCGGCGAGCCGCAGGGTGACGTCCGCGCCCCGGGCGTGCCGGACGGCGTTGCTGAAGCCCTCCTCGGCGGCCTGGAAGAGCAGCGTGCCGGAGGCGGGACCGGCGTCGACGTTCGGGTCGATCCGGGCGGTGATGTCGAGGCCGTACTGCCGGTAGGTGCTGACCAGATCGTCCAGGTCGGCGAGCGAGACCTCCGGCTCGCCGAGGCCGTCCGGGCCGTCGGGGCCGTCCGCCTCGTCGTCCTTCATCACCCGCAGCACGTTGCGCAGCGCCTCCATCGCGCCGGCGCCCGCGTCCTGGATCAGGCCGCACTTCTCCCGCACCTCGGGCGCGGTGTCCGGGCGGGCGGCGATCGCCATGGACTGCACGGCCATCAGGCTGATCTGGTGCCCGACGCCGTCGTGGATCGTGCGGACCAGGCGGTCGCGCTGCTCGTAGCGCCGCTCGCGCAGCAGGGACTCGCGCAGCAGCGCCTCTTCGCGCTCGTGGTCGGCGAGCAGGCCGGCGTTGGTCTCGCCCTGGTTCACGGCGATGCCGACCATCACCGGGGCGAGGGTGAGCAGCCAGTTGGTGGCGAGGGTGAAACCCGCGTGGCTGGTGTGGACGATGAGCGAGTCGGGGCTGGCGAGCGACAGCACGCTCGGTACGGCCATCATCACCGCCACCCACACCAGCCGCCGCTCCCGGGTCGCGGCGTACAGGGCGATCGCCAGGCAGACGGTCTGCCCGGTGACGAGGAAGACGACCAGGCTCACCACGGCGTAGGCGTCGACGTACCGCCGGCACAGCGGACTGAGTACGGCCAGCACGACGATCGCGGCGATGCCGGTCGGCCGGTCGTGCAGGAACCCCGTGTGCGGCGAGCTGAGGGCGCCCAGGAGGGGCGGGGTGAAGACGACGGCCAGGGCGAGGACGCGCCATCGCGTCACATGGGGCCCGCTGGTCAGCCGACGCTGCACCCAGACGTACGGCGCGCTTCTGTCCATTCGCCCAGTATTGCCTGTTTTGTCTTCGAAGCGGGGTCCGGCTCCCGCACCGGACGGCCGGGGGTTATCCCCACCTCCAACCCGGGCGTCACTCCCATGGGTTGCCCCACCGCCCGTCCCTAGCGTGGAACGCGGGACGAAAACGACGGACGGGGAGTGCGATGTTCAGGCTGGCCTGGCGGACCATCCGGTACCGGAAGCGGAGTCTGGCCGCCACGTTCGTGGCGCTGTTCCTCGGGGCCGTGATCGTCATGGCCTGCGGCGGGCTGCTCGAGACGGGCGTGCGCAACAACGCGCCCGCGCAGCGGCTCGCCGCCGCGCCGCTCGTGGTCAGCGGGGAGCGGTCGTACCCGATGGGCGACGAGGACACCGCCGTGATGCCCGAGCGGGTGCCCGTGCCGGCGGGGGCGGGGGAGAGGCTGCGGGGCGTTCCCGGCGTACGGGGGGTGGTCGAGGAGCACGCCTTCGAGGCCGCCGTGCTGGGCGCGGGCCCCGTCCAGGGGTACGGGTGGGCCTCCGCCGCGCTCACGCCGTACGAGCTGACGGACGGGCGCGCCCCCGAGCGCGCCGGTGAGGTGGCCGTGGAGCGCGGCGAGGTGGGGCAGCGGCTGCGGATCGCCGCCGCCGGGGGCGTGCGGACGTACACCGTGAGCGGCGTCGTGCGCCCGCGCCACGGCGTGGACCAGGACGTCGTCTTCCTCGCCGACCGCGAGGCCCGCCGCATCGCGCCCGAGGTGGCCGCGCTCGGCGTGCTCGGGACGGCGGACAAGGGGCGGGTCGAGGACGCGCTCGCCCCGCTGGCCGTCACGGTGTCGGGCGGCGACGACCGGGGCGCGGTGGAGCACCCCGGGGTCGTCACCGGCCGCAGCGACCTCATCTCGATCTCCGCCGTCTTCGGCGGGATGGCGACCTGCGTGGCCGTCATGGTCGTCTCCGGCACCGTCTCCCTCTCCGTGCAGCAGCGCCGCCGCGAGTTCGGGCTGCTGCGGGCCGTGGGCGGTACGCGGCGCCAGCTGCGGCGGATGCTGCTGACCGAGACGCTGCTGGTGGCGCTGGCCGCCGCCGGGGCGGCGTGGTTCGCGGGGCCGCCGGTGGGGCGGTGGCTGTTCGGGCGGTTCACCGACTCCGGGTTCGTCTCCCCGGCCGTACGGTACGAGCAGGGGTGGATCCCCGCCGTCGCGGCGGGCGGCGCCCTGCTGCTCACCGCGCTGCTCGGCGGCTGGACCGGGGCCCGGCGCGGGGTGCGGGTCCGGCCCGTGGAGGCGCTGCGCGAGGCGGAGGCGCCGCAGAAGTGGGCGCACCCGGTGCGGATCGTCGCGGCGGTGCTGTTCCTGGCCGGGGCGGCCGCCCTGGCGACCCTGACGGTGCTGCTCTTCGACGGACCGGTCGCCGCGAGCACCGCCGGCCCGACCGTGCTGTGCGCGGTGCTGGGTCTCGCCCTGCTCGGGCCGGGACTCACCAAGCTGATGGCGGTGCTGGCCGGGCCCCTGGTGCGGCTCTTCACCGGTACGAGCGGCAGGCTCGCGGTCGCGACGGCCCGGGTGCGGGCCGTGCGGACGGCCGCCGTCGTCACGCCGGTGATGCTGGCGACGGGCATGGCCGTCGGCAACCTCTACCTCCAGACCACCCAGACCGACGCGACCCGCGCCGCCTACGCCGCGAACCTGCGCGCCGACGCCGTCCTCACCCCCGCGGCCGGCGGGGTCACCCCGGCGCTGCTGGACCGCGTCCGCGCCACGCCCGGCGTCGAGGCCGCGAGCGCGTACACCACCGGCACCGGCTTCATCGACGGCGCGACCGACGAGGACGGCATCCCGCTGCAGGGCGTCAGCGGCGACGCGGCCGCCCGTACGACGGCGATCACCCCGACGGCCGGCAGCCTGGCGGACCTGACGGGCGACACGGTGGCGCTCGGCGAGGCGCGGGCGCGCTCGCTGGGCAAGGGCGTCGGGGACGGCTTCGCGCTGCGGCTGGGCGACGGGGCGGAGGTACGGGTGCGGATCGCCGCGCTCTTCGAGGGGCGCGCGGGGTACGAGACGGCGTTCCTGCCGGCCCCGCTGCTCGCGGCGCACACCGACACGGGGCTGCCCCGCCAGATCCTGGTACGGGCCGACCCGGCCGCGCTGCCCCGGCTCGCGGACCTGGCCCCGGGGCTGACGGTCGCCGACCGCTCGCAGCTCATCGCGGCGCACGACGAGGACACGCAGACCCAGGCGGTGATCAACTACCTGCTGATCGCGATGATCGTGGCGTACACCGCGATCTCGGTCGTCAACTCCCTGGTCCTGTCGGTCGGCGACCGCCGCCGCGAGTTCGGCATGCAGCGGCTGGTGGGCGCCACGAAGGCGCAGGTGCTGCGGACGCTGACCGTCGAGGCGCTGGTCGTCGCGGCGATCGGGGTGGCGCTCGGCACGCTGGCCGCGTCCACCTCGCTGGTGCCCTTCGCGCACGCGGCGGCCGGCGGCTGGCTGCCGACCGGCCCGTGGTGGATCTACGGCGCGGTGGTCGCCGGCGCGGCGGCGCTGTCCCTCACCGCGACACTGCTCCCGGCGTGGGCGGCGCTGCGCCAACGGGCGGTGGAGGCCGCCACGCTGTGACGCGGGCCCGCTACTGGTACCGGGCCAGCCGCTCCACGAGCAGCGCCTCGCAGGCCGGCCACTCCGCCGCCGTGACCGCGTACATCGCCGAGTCCCGCAGCGTGCCCTCCTCCCCCGGCACCCACGACAGCGCGTAGCTGCGCAGGACGCCCTCCAGCCGGGCGCCGAGCTTCTCGATCGCCGCGCGGGAGCGGGTGTTGCGGGCGTCGGTCATCAGATCGACGCGCCGCACCCCGAGCGTGCCGAACGCGTGCCGGAACAGCAGCAGCTTCGCCTCCGCGTTCACCCCCGTGCCCTGGGCCGCCGCCCCGAGCCAGGTCCAGCCGATCTCCACGCCGTGCAGCCCGCGCCCGTCCGGCCACCAGCGCGGCGTGCAGTACGACGTGACGCCCACCGCCCGGCCCGTCGCCCGCAGCACCTGGGCGTACGGCGCCAACTGCCCCGCCGCCGCCCGCCGCAGATGGCCGTCGACGTACGCCCGCACCCCCGCGGGCTCCGGCACGGGGGTGAACCGGAACGACGACCGGTCGGCCGCCGCCTCCGCGAGATCCGCCGCATGCCCCTGGTCCAGGGGTTCCAGGCGCACCCGCGCGCCCTCCAGCACCGGTGCGTCGATCGTCATCGCCGCTGCCACCTCCGACGTCTGCGGGCCGCGCGTCAGCGCAGCTCGTCCCAGCCCAGCACCGGGTCCGCGAGGTCGCGGAGGGAGGCGAGCAGGCCCAGGCGGTTGGCGCGGACGGCGGGGTCCTCCGCCATCACCAGGACCTCGTCGAAGAACGCGTCGACCGCCGTCGCCAGCGGCGCGAAGGCCGCGACGAACGGGCCGAGCCGGGTGTCGCCCGCCAGCGCCTCCCGGGTACGCGTCAGCTCCTCGTGCACCGCCGTCTCCGCCGCCGAGTCGAAGAGCGCCGGGTCGTACGCCGCGGGGGTCCCGGCCGGGACGATCCGGCGTACCCGCTGCACCGCCGCCGCGACCCGGTCGAACGCCTCCGTACCGGCCAGCTCCGCCAGCTCGCCCAGCAGCGCCGAGGCCCGCGCGGGGTCCACACCCTGGGGAAGGACCGCCTGCACGTGCGCGTGCGGCAGCCCCGCCTCCAGCAGCGACTGCTCGAAGCGCCGCACCGCGAACTGCTCGGCCTCCTTCAGCGCCACGTCGTCGGCGGCGACCGGCTGCACCGCCGCGGCGACCGCCAGCCCGTCGGACACCGTGAGCCCGGCCAGGCCCGGCAGCGAGCGCAGGATGTTCACCGCACCCAGCGCCGCCCGCCGCAGCCCGAACGGGTCCGAGCTGCCGGTCGGCGCCGAGCGCAGCGCGAACAGCCCCGCGAGCAGATCGAACCGGTCCGCGAGGGCCAGCAGCGCCCCGGGCAGGGTCGCCGGCAGCGCGCTGCCCGCGCCGCGCGGCAGCTCCATCTCGTACAGGGCCTCGGCGACGGCCTGCGTCTCCCCGGCGCGGGCGGCGTACTCCCGCGCCATCAGCCCGGCCAGCGACGACAGTTCGGTCACCATCTGCGAGCCCAGGTCGAACTTCGCGAGCGCCGCGGCGCGCTCCAGCGTCACCCGGTCCTCGCCCGCGAGCCCGATCCGGTCGGCCAGCGTGAGGGCGATCGAGGCGATGCGCCCGGCCCGGTCGGCCATCGAACCGAGCCGCTCCTCGAAGGTGAGCAGCGCCAGCTTGGCCTTCATGTCGGCCAGCGGGGTCTCGAGGTCCGCCCGCCAGAAGAACGCCGCGTCCTCGTAACGGGCCCGCAGCACCGCCTCGTTGCCGGCCCGCACCACGTCGTGGTCGCAGGCACCGTTGGCGACGGCGACGAAGTGCGGCATGAGCGCCCCGTCCGCGCCCTGCACCGGCAGATAGCGCTGGTGCTTGCGCATCACCGTGGTGAGGATGGCGGCGGGCAGCTCCAGGTACTTCGGGTCGAAGGAGCCGAGGATCCCCGTCGGCCACTCGACGAGGTTCGCGATTTCGGCGACGAGCGGCGCGTACGCCGTGGTGTCGACGCTCCCGCCCGCCCCGGCCGCCAGCTCCCCCGCCTGCCGCACCACGATCTTGCGCCGGGTGTCCGCGCTCGCCACCACGCCGTGCTCGGCGAGGAACGCCCAGTACTCGTAGGCCGTCGCCACGTCCACCGACGGCTGCGCGGCCGTGCGGTGCAGATACGTCGTACGGCCGGAGGCCAGGTTCGAGACGGTGAACGGCACCACGTCCTCGCCGAGCAGGGCGAGGATCCAGCGGATCGGCCGGGTGAAGGACAGGCCGGGCGCGTTCCAGCGCATGTTCTTCTCGGCCCGCAGCCCCGTCACCACCTGCGGCAGCAGCTCCGCCAGCACGTCGAGCGCCGCGCGCCCGGGCACCACGCGGGTGACCGCGACGTGCTCGTTCCCCTTGAACTCCATGCGGCCCAGCTCCGCCACCGGCAGGCCCTGGCTGCGGGCGAAGCCCTCGACGGCCTGCCCGGGGGCGGAGGTGCGCGGCCCGCGCACGGTCTCCTCGCGGTCGTCCTCGCGCGGCTCGACGCCGCCGAGCATCGCCACCACCCGGCGGGGCGTGGCGTGCACGTACAGCCCGGCGTACCGCAGCGCCGTCCCGGCCAGCTTCTCGGCCAGCGCCTGCCGGACCGCCTCCGCGCTGCGGTCGACCTCGGCGGGCGGCATCTCCTCGACGCCGATCTCGAAGATCAGCGTCTGCGGCCCGTCCACCGGATCGCGGTGCTCGGCCTGGACCTCGGGCGCCGCCGGCGCCTCGGCCGTCCCCAGCGGATGCCCCAGCTCCGTGCGGCGCTCGGCCCACAGCTCGGCCGCCTCATGCGCCAGGCGCCGCATCCGGGCGAAGGCGCGGGCGCGTTCGGTGGTGGAGATGGCGCCGCGGGCGTCGAGCACGTTGAAGGTGTGCGAGCACTTCAGCACGTACGAGTACGCCGGCACCGGTAGCCGCGCGTCCAGCATCCGGCGGGCCTCGGCGGCGTAGGTGTCGAACAGGGCCTGGTTGGCCTCGATGTCCGCCTCGTCGAGGTAGTAGCGGCTCATCTCGTACTCGGCCTGGCCGAAGACCTCGCCGTAGCTGATGCCCGGGGCGTACGCGATGTCCTTGAAGTGGCTGACGCCCTGCAGCGCCATCAGGATCCGCTCGATGCCGTAGGTGATCTCCACCGACACCGGGTCCAGGGAGATGCCGCCGGCCTGCTGGAAGTAGGTGAACTGGGTGATCTCCAGCCCGTCCAGCCAGACCTCCCAGCCCAGCCCCCAGGCGCCGAGCGCCGGCGAGGCCCAGTTGTCCTCGACGAAGCGGATGTCGTGCGCGGCGGTGTCGATGCCGATCGCCTGCAGACTGCCCAGGTACAGCTCCTGGGCGTTGCCCGGCTCGGGCTTGAGGATCACCTGGTACTGGGTGTGCGTCTGCAGCCGGTTCGGGTTCTCGCCGTACCGGGAGTCGTCGGGGCGCACGCTCGGCTCGGTGTACGCCACCCGCCACGGCTCGGGACCCTGGACGCGCAGGAAGGTCGCCGGGTTCAGCGTTCCCGCGCCGACCTCGGTGTTCATCGGCTGGGCGGTCATGCAGCCGGCCCGGGTCCAATAGGCGTCGAGCGCCGACAGTGCGTCCTGCATCGTGAGCATGGTGCGTCCCCGGTCCTAGGTACGGGCGGTATGACCGGTCAGTCTAGGCAGCCCCGCGCGCGGGCGGCCCGCGGGCCGCCCCGCGGCGCACCGTGTCCGCGCGACGCCGCACCGTGAACCCTCCGGTCCGCCGCGCCGCCGCGATGAGTTCCGGGCGCCCGCCCGGTCCATCCCTGCAGAGGGTCCGCCCGCGCTGCGCGCCGGTACGTCCCGTAGCACGCTGAGGAGAGGGAAAGGACGAAGGTGGCGATGAGTACGCACGCGTCAGACCTGGCGATCGAGACCTCGGGACTGGTCAAGGTGTTCGGGGAGACCCGCGCCGTGGACGGGGTGGACCTGCGCGTCCCCACCGGCACGGTGTACGGGGTGCTGGGGCCCAACGGCGCCGGCAAGACGACCACGGTGAAGATGCTCGCCACCCTGCTGCGGCCGGACGGCGGCGAGGCCCGGGTCTTCGGCCACCACGTGGTCTCCGACGCCGACGCCGTACGCAGCCGCGTCAGCCTCACCGGGCAGTACGCCTCGGTGGACGAGGACCTCACCGGCACCGAGAACCTGGTGCTGCTGGGCCGGCTGCTCGGCCACGGCAAGGCCGCGGCGCGCACCCGCTCCGCGCAGCTGCTGGAGGCGTTCGGGCTCACCGAGGCGGCCGGGCGGCAGGTCAAGAACTACTCCGGCGGCATGCGGCGCCGGATCGACATCGCCGCGTCCATCCTCAACACCCCCGACCTGCTGTTCCTGGACGAGCCGACGACGGGCCTGGACCCGCGCAGCCGCAACCAGGTGTGGGACATCGTGCGGGCGGTCGTCGCCCAGGGCACGACCGTGCTGCTGACCACGCAGTACCTCGACGAGGCCGACCAGCTGGCGTCGCGGATCGCCGTGATCGACCACGGGAAGGTGATCGCCGAGGGCACCAAGGGCGAGCTGAAGGCGTCCGTGGGCGCGGGCTCGGTGCACGTCCGGCTGCGCGATCCGGCGCAGCGGGCCGAGGCCGCCGCCGTACTGGAGCCGGTGCTGGACGCCACGGTGCAGCTGGAGCCGGACCCGGTGGCGCTGACCGCGCGCGTCGGGGTCGGCGGCAACGGCACGGGCGCGGCTCAGGCCGCGTCGCTGGCGCTGGCGGAGCTCGCGCGGGCGGGGATCACCGTCGACAACTTCTCGCTGGGGCAGCCGAGTCTGGACGAGGTGTTCCTGGCACTGACCGACCGGGGGGCTTCCGGGCCCGAGGAGGTGGCCGTCCGATGAGCACCGCGACCGAGACCCGCACCGAGGAGCTTGCCCCGATCACCGCCGAGTCCCTGGCCGAGCTGCTGGTGGCCGAGGAGCGGCCGCCCCGGCCGAGTGCGTGGTCCGCCTCGCTGACGTTCGGCTGGCGGGCGGTGCTGAAGATCAAGCACGTGCCGGAGCAGCTCTTCGACGTCACCGCCTTCCCGATCATGATGGTGCTGATGTACACGTACCTCTTCGGCGGTGCGCTGGCCGGCTCGCCGTCGCAGTACATCCAGTTCCTGCTGCCGGGCATCCTGGTGATGTCGGTCGTGATGATCACGATGTACACCGGGGTGTCGGTCAACACCGACATCGAGAAGGGCGTCTTCGACCGCTTCCGTACGCTGCCGATCTGGCGGCCGTCGGTGATGGTCGGCTATCTGCTGGGCGACGCGCTGCGGTACACGATCGCGTCCGTCGTGATGCTCGTGGTCGGGCTGATCATGGGCTTCCGGCCGGACGGCGGCGTGGTCGGGGTGGTGCTCGGCGTCGCGCTGCTGCTGGTGTTCGCCTTCGCCTTCTCCTGGGTGTGGACGATGTTCGGCCTGCTGCTGCGTACGGAGAAGTCCGTGATGGGCGTCAGCATGATGATCATCTTCCCGCTGACGTTCCTGAGCAACGTGTTCGTCGACACCAGCACCATGCCGGGATGGCTGCAGGCGTTCACCAACAACTCCCCGATCACGCACCTCGCCTCGGCGGTCCGCGGCCTGATGGCCGGCGACCGGCCGGCGGCGGACATCGCGTGGACGCTGGGCTGGGCGGGGCTGATCCTGGCGGTGTTCGGACCGGTGACGATGCGGCTGTACGCGCGGAAGTAGCCGGCCGCGGCGGACCCGAGTGAAACCTGCTCGTGGTCAGATGAGGGAGATGTCGCGGCTGAACAGGTTGATGGTGCTCGTGGTGCGGGTGGACTTGGCGGCGGTCCCGGAGCCGTTTCTCGCGCCGATGAGGTAGTAGTTGCCCGTGGAGCCGTAGACCCTCTTGCCCCGGACGAACGTCACGACCCCACTGCCGTTGACGGCGTTGTACTTGACGTACCAGCTGCCGCTGGAGGTCTTGGACCAGTACAGGCGGCCGTCCGCCTTGCCCCAGGTGGCGTTGCCCACCTTCCCGTCCGCGGTGAGACCGGCCTTGAGCTGCCACTTCTTCGTCGCCGTCGCGGTGCCCGAGCCGAACCTGCCGTCGAGGCCGCTCTTCGTCAGATAGCCCTCGGAGTAGAGGACCGCCTGCCACATCAGGACGAGATCGGTGTTCGACGAGTCGCCACACCCATTGCACAGCGAGTTGCCGAGCTCCGCGAAGTGGTCGGCGAAGTCGTCGGTGAGCGCCCCGCTGCCGTCGACCACCGTGGTGGACGCCTGAGCGGTCCCGCTCAGGCTGAACAGGGTCGCCGCCGCCACGGCCCCGGCGATCAGCGCGCGGCTTCCCCATCGAATACGAGACATACCCTGGTCCCCCTCAGCTCAGCGGCCCGGCTGCGGGCCGTCACCAGCACCCTGGCACGCCGCCGGCCG
This sequence comes from Streptomyces sp. NPDC051940, assembly GCF_040680895.1. Lineage (NCBI taxonomy): Bacteria > Bacillati > Actinomycetota > Actinomycetes > Kitasatosporales > Streptomycetaceae > Streptomyces > Streptomyces sp. NPDC051940. Next base: position 16,631 of record NZ_JBFAXR010000119.1, read on the forward strand.
CGCCGGCCAAGCCCTGTCGCCCAGACTTGAAAGCCCAGGTGAGGACAGGCGCCGCTGCGCCGCGGGGTCGTCCCGTTGCCGCCGGGCCTCACGCAATGCGCCGTTGCACGGTGCATTACAGTGCAATACGCTGGGGGAATGAAGACCATCACGCAGCGAGAGCTGGCCGCACGGTCCAAGGCAGTGCTCGATGAGGTCGAGGCGGGCGAGATCTACCGCATTACGCGGAACGGCACGGAGATCGCCGAGGTCCGGCCCATCAGCGCACGCCGCCGCTTCGTGCCGGTGGCCGAGCTGCAGCGCAAGTGGCGGACGGCGCCACGTGTCGACGCCGCTCAGATGCGACGCGAGGCGGACGAGTTCTTCGGCACCGAGGACCGGGTCGACGAGGCCGACGATCCGTGGGGGCGGGCATGACGGTTCAGCGGGAGCGCGGGCTCGTCGACACCTGCGTGCTCATCGACCTTCCGGACCTCGATCCGGCCAGGCTGCCCCTGGAGATCGCCGTTCCCGCGGTGGTGCTCGCGGAGCTGGCCCAGGGCGTCGCCATGACGCGGGACCCCGTCGAGATACTGGCCCGCTCACAGCGACTCGCCGACGCCGAAGCCGACTTCGCGGCGATCCCCTTCGACCGGGAAGCCGCCCGGCGGTTCGGCACTCTCGTGGCGATGCTGATCCGGGCCAAGCGTGACCCCGGGCCGCGGCGCATGGACCTGATGATCGCGGCGACCGCCGCAGCCCAGGGACTCCCGCTCTACACGCGCAACGCCGACGACTTCAAAGGGCTTGACCAGGGCGTCGAGATCATCGCCGTGTGAAGGGACCGCCGACGCGTCCCCGGAGACGACGGCGGGCAGGGCGCCCCACACGCCCTGCCCGCCGGATCCGGGGTGACCGGACGCCCTACGCGCCGATCGCGCCGCCGTTCTCGCGCCACACCGCGACGACCGCCGGACGCACGTACTTGCCGGCCCCGTCGGGCCACGCCGACGCCGGGTTGTCCACGTTGGCGCCGTCGATCTCGCCCGGGTGCTGCACGGCGACCAGCACGCGCCGCTCCTGGACGACCGGGCCGCACGTCTCCGCGCCCCGCGGCACCGTCAGGAACTGCTTGACCTGGCCCTCGTAGCCGCCGGACGTCGCCACGCCGAACAGGCCGTCGTGGGAGCCGAGCTGGTTGCCGTCCGTGGAGATCCACAGGTTGCCGTAGACGTCGAAGGTGACGTTGTCCGGGCAGGAGATCGGGCTGACCTTGTCCTTCGGGAAGCCCGCGAAGTACGTCGAGGGGTCGTTCGGGTCGCCGCACACCAGGAACAGCCGCCAGGCGAAGCGCTTGGCCGTCGGGTCGTTCCAGAACTCGCTGAGCTCCAGGACGTGCCCGTGCTTGTTGGCGTTGCGCGGGTTGATCTCGTCCGCCGGGGCCTTGCCGGTGGTGCCGCGCTGGGTGTTGTTCGTCAGCGCGACGTACAGCTTGCCGGTGCGGGGGCTCGGCTCGACATCCTCGGGGCGGTCCATCTTGGTGGCCCCGACCTTGTCGCCGGCGAGGCGGGTGTAGACGTACACCTCCTCGGCGGTCATGCCCTCGACGTACGAGACGTCGCCACTGGCCAGCGGGATCCACTCGCCGACGCCGTCGAACTCGCCGTCGGACGGCAGCGCGCCGGTGCCGGTGATCTCGGCCGCCGGGCTGTCGCCGGTGAACTTCGCGACGTACAGGGTGCCCTCGTCGAGCAGCGTCATGTTGTGTTCGCGCGCGGCCGGGGAGGTGCCGCGCATCATGCGCTTCTTCGAGATGAACTTGTACAGGTAGTCGAAGCGCTCGTCGTCGCCCGAGTAGGCGACCGCGCGGCCGTCCGCGGTCAGGCGCACGTTCGCGCCCTCGTGCTTGAAGCGGCCGAGCGCGGTGTGCTTGACCGGCGTCGACTCCGGGTCGTACGGGTCGACCTCGACCACCCAGCCGAAGCGGTTCGCCTCGTTGGGCTCCTTGGTCAGGTCGAAGCGGTCGTCGAAGCGCTCCCACTTGCGCTCGGAGGCGCCGGTGGTCAGGCCGTAACGGGCCAGCTTCGCCTTCAGGACCGGGTCGGTGACGGCGCCCGCGTTGGCGAAGTACTGGTTGAAGTTCTCCTCGCCGGACAGGATCGTGCCCCACGGGGTGGTCCCGCCCGAGCAGTTGTTGAGGGTGCCGCGCACCTTGGTGCCGGTCGGGTCGGCGGACGTCTTCAGCAGATCGCTGCCGGCCGCCGGGCCGGTGAGGCGGAACTCGCTGGTCGCGGTGAGGCGGCGGTTGAGCTGGTGCCGGGTGACGGCGGTGAGCGCGCCCGTACGGCGGTCCTCCTCGACCACGACGACCGACAGGCCGTGCGCGGCCCAGGCGGTCTCCACCTGCGCGCGAGTCGGGTTCGCGGCGTCGTAGCCGCGGAACATCAGGATCTCGTCGGTGTACTCGTGGTTGGCCACGAGCACCTGCCGGCCGCCCTCGCGGGGCAGCGGCAGCAGGGTGAGGAAGTCGTTGTTGTACCCGAACTGGCCCGCCTGGGCGGCGGCCGACTGGTTCTCCGGGTCGAATGCGGGCGCCCCGCGCAGGATCGGCTCGCCCCAGCGGATCACGACGTTCTGCCCGTAGCCGCCCGGCACGGTCACCGCGTCGGTGGTGTTCGGCGGTACGGGCGTGAAGCGCAGCCCCCGCGCCGCGCCCGCGCCGAACGTGTCCGCGGCGGCCGCCGCGTCCGCGGCCTGGGCCTTCGGCGCCCCGGCGGTCAGCGCCCCGGCGCCGGTCGCGGCGATCACGGTGGCTGCGGCGCCGGCGCGCAGCATGCCGCGGCGCGAGAGCGACTCGGCGATGACGTCGCCGACGTAGGTGTTGCCGCTGGTGTTGGGCACCTCGTGGAAGCAGGCGTCGCCGCAGCGGAAGCGGCAGGTGAGAGCGGCACGGCCGCCCGGGTGCGGTGAGCTGATGAGCGGCAGAAACTTGCGCACGGTCCCCTCCGGTTAGGTTCGTCCGGGCTCGGACGCTATGCGCACGGGAGTGCGGACCGGGGGATTCGCGGTGAACGGACGGTGAATCCCGGCGCGGGGCCGTGTGACGTGGTGTCAGTGCCGGGCGGTCAGCGCGGGGCGGGCCGCTCGCCGTACACGAAGACCGGGTCGCCGTCCCGGAGCAGACCCCACAGCGCCTCGGCGTCCTTCAGCCGCAGATTGACGCAGCCGTGCGAGCCGATCGGCCGGTGGATGTCGCGGTCCATGACGCCGTGCAGCGCCTGCCCCTGGTCGAAGTACTGGGCGTACGGCATGGGCTCGCCGAACATCCACGACCACTCGTCGCGGTCGCGCAGCCAGATGGTGTGCAGCCCGGTCCGCGTCTCGCGGCCCGCGCGCCCGCTGCGGACCGGGACCGCCCCGTACACCTTGCGCCCACCGTCGCTCACCCACAGCAGCTGCCGCGTCAGGTCCACGCACACGATCCGGCCCTCGTCGCGCGGGCAGCGGCCCCCGGGGTCGGGGTCCGGGCCGATGTTCTCCAGCGCGAGCTGCCCGTGGGTGGCGGCGTCGGCGAGGCCCGCGGTCTCGGCGAGGCCCCGGTCGCGCTGGTACGCCTGGATGGTGCGGCAGTCCGTGCGCGACTGGCGGCCGTCGGCCGGCAGCCCCAGATAACCCTCGACCTCGCGCTGGTACGGGCCCGGCCGCCGGGTGCAGTACGGCTCGTGCTTCACCCGCTCGGCCCGCTCGGCGGCCTGCCGGGCGCGCTCGGCCGCGCGCTCCGCGGCCTCCTTCTTCCCGTCGCCGGTCAGCCGGTCGTCGACCGCCGACAGGCCGGAGTCCACCGCGGACGGCACCCAGCCGGCCGTGCCGAACAGGGCTCCGGCGAGCAGCAGGGTGGCCAGGGCGGGCGGCCAGGCGCGGTGCATGGGTCTCTCCTTCCGGAGCCCGGGCGTCGGCGCGGTCGGGACCGGTCGGCGGGACACGGTCCTGGAGACCCGGGCATCAGCTGCCAGTTATAGGCGGTTTTGGATGCCATCCATATGATTTACAGATTGATGGCGTGTCAGAGCGATCCCGTTCGCACGTGTCTGCGGAGCCTCGCGCTCCGCCCTGCGATGATCGGACGGTGACGCACTCCCACGCCCACTCCCACAGCCACGACCACGGACCGGCGACCCCCGCCTCACGCCGGCTGCGTACCGTCATCGCCGCGGTGCTGATCCCGTTCTCGCTGCTCGTGCTCGTCGGGATGCTCGTGCTGTGGCCGGGCGAACCGCCGCAGCACAAGCGCTCGGGCGTCGGTTTCGACACCGAGCGCCAGCGGGCGACGGTGACGCAGATCGACGAGGTCGACTGCGCCGAGGTCAACGCCCAGTCGCAGAACGCCGACAAGGACGACAAGTGCCAGCGGGTCACCATCGAGGTCACCTCCGGCAAGAACAAGGGCCGGACGTTCAAGGAGATCGTCACGCCGGACGCGCTGCGCCGCTACGACGTCGGGCAGGACCTGGTCGTGTCGTACCAGCCGGACGCCCCGCCGGAGGTCCAGTACGCCGTGGTGGACGTGGTGCGCACGGTGCCGCTGGTGGTGCTGGCGGTCATCTTCGCGCTGGCCGTGGTGGTGGTCGGGCGGTTGCGCGGGGTGGCGGCGCTGATCGCGCTGGCGGTCAGCTTCGGGATCCTGATCCTGTTCATCCTGCCCGCCATCATCGCGGGGTCGAACCCGCTGCTGGTGGCCATCATCGGCGGCAGCGCCATCATGCTGATCGCCCTCTACCTCAGCCACGGCTTCAACGCCCGGACGTCCGTGGCGGCCATCGGCACCCTGGCCTCGCTGCTGCTCATCGGGCTGCTCGGCTCGATCTTCATCGGCTGGGCGAAACTCACCGGCTCCACCGACGACTTCACCGGGCTGATCCACGACCAGTACCCGGACATCGAGATGAGCGGTCTGCTGCTGGCGAGCGTGCTGATCGGCTCCCTCGGCGTGCTGGACGACGTGACCGTCACCCAGTCCTCGGCGGTGTGGGAGCTGCGGCAGGCCGATCCGTCGGCGAGCTGGAAGAAGCTGTACGGCGCGGCGATGCGCATCGGCCGCGATCACATCGCGTCCGTGGTGAACACCCTGGTCCTGGCGTACGCGGGCGCCGCGCTGCCGCTGCTGCTGCTGTTCACCACCGCGCGGGTGGGCGTCGGCGGGGTGCTCACCAGCGAGCTGGTCACCCAGGAGATCGTGCGGACGCTGGTCGGCTCGATCGGCCTGGTCGCGTCGGTGCCCCTGACGACGGCGCTGGCGGCGGTCGTGCTGTCCACGGACCGGCCACCGGCGCCGGCCGGCTCACGCCGGGGCGGACCGCCGGCCGGGGAGGACCCGGAGGCGTACGGGCCGTACGGGGGCGGGCCTTCGCAGGGGGGTGGGCCCTCGTACGGGGGCGGGCCTTCGTACGGGGGTGGGCCTTCGTACGACTCCGGGCTCGGGTATCCGCCGTACGACGGCGGCGCGCAGCCCTACGGGGGCGGCGGCGACCAGCCGCCTCCCCGGCCCGGCGGGCGGGGGCGGCGGCGCAAGCGCTGACGGCCGGCTCACAGCCGTTCGACGTACACCGTGCGCGGCGCCTCGTACTCCACGACGACCACCAGCGTCCCGACCGGGATACGCGCCTCGCCGTCGAAGGAGTACGCCAGGAACGCCTCCGCGCCGCCGCGCACCCGGACCATCACCTCGCCGACCAGCCCCGGTCCCACCGTGCCCGTCACCCGCCCGCGCAGGCCCAGCACCGTCGCGTCCGCCATGCCGTCCCCCTTCTCAACAGGCCCCTGAGCGCAGGGTGTTCGGTGCATACCCCGGCGGCGTCACAACTGTGCGTCAAGAACGCGACAAGAACCGGGCAAGCCCTTAACCCCCGTCGATCGCAGGAGGACACTCGCGATCGTCGGCCCCGCAGGGGGACCGCACGCATCGAGGGGGAGTGTGCCGGTGTTCATCGGCCTCATCGCGGGCGCGGCCGTCGTCGCCGCCCTTGTCATCATCGGAATCTTCAAGCTCATGTGGCGGGTCGCCGAACCCAACGAAGCCCTCATCATCTCCGGCTCCAAGCACCGTACGGAGGGGCTGGAGGAGGGCATGGGCTTCCGTATCGTCACCGGCCGGGGCACGTTCGTCACGCCCGGCGTGCAGGTGGTGCGCAAGCTCTCGCTCGACCTCAACGAGGCCGAGCTGAACGTCGACTGCGTCACCAAGCAGGGCATCCCGCTCAAGGTGCACGGCGTGGTGATCTTCAAGGTCGGCGACGACTACGTGTCCATCGCCAACGCCGCCCGGCGCTTCCTGGACCAGCAGCGGTTCATGGGCGAGCGGGTGCACAACGTCTTCGCGGGCCATCTGCGCTCCATCGTCGGCGGGCTGACCGTGGAGGAGATGATCCGCGACCGGGAGCGGCTGACCGGGGAGACCCGGCACGCCTCCGGCTCCGAGATGGAGAAGCTGGGCCTGATCATCGACTCGCTGCAGATCCACGAGATCCAGGACCCGACCGGCTACATCAACAACCTCTCCGCCCCGCACGCCGCCGCCGTACGCCGGGACGCGCGCATCGCGCAGGCCGAGGCGGACCGGCTGGCCACCGAGGCCGAGCAGGCCGCGGCGGCGCGGATGGCCGAGGCCACCCGGGACAGCGAGATCCTGCAGGCCGGCTACCAGGCCGAGCGTGACAAGGCGGGCGCCCACGCCGAGATGGCCGGTCCGCTCGCGGCCGCCGGCGCCCGGCAGGAGGTCGTCGTACAGGAGACCCGCGTCGCGGAGCTGGAGGCGCAGCGCCGCGAGCAGCAGCTGCAGGCGGACGTGCGCAAGCCCGCAGACGCCAAGGCGTACGAGAAGCGCACCCTCGCCGAGGCCGAGCGCGACGCCCGGATCTCGGCCGCGCAGGCCAAGGCGCGGGAGACGGAGCTGGCGGCGGTCGCCGAGGCGACGCGGGTGAAGACCGCGGCGGGCGCGGAGGCCGAGGCGACCAAGGCGCGCGGCGAGGCCACGGCCACGGCGACCCGGGTGACGGGCGAGGCGGAGGCGGCGTCGGCGAAGGCGCGGGGTCTGGCGGCGGCCGAGTCGGCGAAGGCGAACGGCCTGGCGGAGGCCGAGGCCATCAAGGCGCGCGCGGCGGCGCTGGCGGAGAACCAGGAGGCGGTCGTCGCCCAGCAGCTCGCCGAGAAGTGGCCGGAGATCGTCCAGGCCGGCGCGTCGGCCTTCGGGAACGTGGACCACATGGTGCTGCTGAACGGGGCCGACGGGATGTCGGACATGTTCGCCCGGGCGCTGACCATGGGCGGCACGGGTCTGGGGCTGGCACGTCAGCTGCTGGCCACGATGGACAAGCAGAACGGCGCGGCGCAGGCGGAGGCGGCTGCCCCGGCGAAGGCGGCGGTCCCGGCGCCGAAGCGGTCCGGCCGCCGGGTGGAGGAGATCAAGGTCGACTGAGTCCGGCCGCGCGGCAGCAGCCCCGCGGCCTGTGTGCGGCGGCCGGGGCGGCCCTCATCGGGCGCCCCGGCCGGCGCGGCCGGTCCGGCGGGCCGGGGTCACCACTCGCTGCGGGAGCTGTCGCGGGAGGACGAGGACCCGGTGAACTTCCGTACGACGAAGATCAGGCCCGCCACCAGCACGGCGAAGAGCAGCACCTTGAAGACGAGGGCGACGATGAACCCGATGAGGCTCATGATCATCCCGCCGAAGACGACGATGGCCAGCACCGGGACGGCGACCCACTTGACCCACCACGGCAGGCCCTTGGCGATCTCACTGACGGACACGGTTACTCCTGTCGACACTTGCGTTCCCGGGCCCTTCCCGGTGCTTCCAGGCTAGGACGGCACCGCGGCGGACGGGAGTGCTCCCGGCCCCGGTCCTCCCCGGAACGAACCCTGAGGACAACCCTGAGAGCGGACCCTCAGCGGGACCGCCCACCGGACCGCCGCACCGCGGTCCCGGTCAGCCCTCCGGCGGGGAGAAGACCACCATCACCCGCAGGTCCTCCGTGATGTGGTGGAACTTGTGCGGGACGCCCGCCGGCACGTACACCACCGACCCCCGCGCCACCTGCGTCGTCTCCTGCCCGACCGTGATCGACGCCCGCCCGCTCACCACGAGGTACACCTCGTCCTGCCGGTGCGGCTGCTGCGGATCGGACTGACCCGCGTCCAGCGCGTACAAACCGACGGACATATTCCGTTCGCGGAGGAACTGCAGGTACGCTCCGTCGTTCGCGCGGCGCTCCGCCTCCAGCTCGTCCAGCCGGAATGCCATCATCGCGTCAGCCTGCCTCTGTGTGTGATCCCGTCAGTTCTGGAGACGATCTCATCCATGAAGAGTTTCATCGTCAAGACCCTGGTCAACGCGGCGGCGCTCGGCGTCGCCGTCTGGCTGTTCAAAGATGACATCACGCTCAGCGGCGACACGGGCGAGAAGGTCCTCACCCTGGTCCTCGTCGCCCTGATCTTCGGTGTCGTGAACGCCATCGTGAAGCCGCTCGTCAAGCTGTTCTCGCTGCCGCTGGTGGTCCTGACGCTGGGGCTGTTCACCCTGGTCATCAACGCGCTGATGCTGCTGCTGACGTCCTGGCTCGCGGACGTGGTGGGCCTGGAGTTCGACGTGGACGGCTTCTGGACCGCCGTCGGCGCCGCGCTGGTCGTCAGCATCGTGTCGTGGGCGCTGAGCCTGGTCCTGGACCGCGACTGAGCCGGACCGGACCCGGACGGCGGGGGCGGCGGGGACTCCCCGCCGCCCCTGTCGCATGATGGGCGCATGGCTGAACCCCTTCGTGTGTGTTTCGTGTGTACCGGCAACATCTGCCGCTCTCCGATGGCGGAGTCCGTTTTCCGTTCCCGGATCGAGGAGGCGGGCCTCGACTCGCTCGTCGAGACCGACAGCGCCGGCACCGGCGGCTGGCACGAGGGCGACGCCGCCGACCCGCGCGCGGTCCGGGTGCTCGAGCGGCACGGGTACGACAGCGAGCACACCGCCCGGCAGTTCCACGCGTCGTGGTTCGCCGAGAAGGACCTGGTGATCGCCCTGGACGAGGGCCATCTGCGGGAGCTGCGCCGGATGGCGCCCACGCCCGCCGACGCGGAGAAGGTCCGGCTGCTGCTGTCGTACGACCCGGACGCCGAGCCCGGCGATCTGGACGTACCCGACCCCTACTACGGCGACATGGACGGCTTCGAGGAGTGCCTGGAGCTGATCGAGGGCGCCGCCGAGGGCCTGCTGGGCGCGGTCCGCGCGTCCCTGGGGGCCGCGCGGGCATGACCGG
>NZ_JBFAXR010000120.1:0-25842 GCF_040680895.1 Streptomyces sp. NPDC051940
CCGCGCACACGGCGCGGGGCCCCCTCGTGCTGTCCGGCGTCAGACCAGGACGCCGCCCGTCGCGTCGATCCACTGGCCCGTGACCCAGCGGCTGTCGTCCGAGGCCAGGAAGGCGACGATGTCCGCCACCTCCGCGGGCTCGGCGACGCGCCCCAGCGGGGAGTAGCCGGCGACCTGTTCGCGGGTCGCCGCGTTCTCCTCGCCGCGCAGCCAGGACGCGTTCATGTCGGTGTCGACGATCCCCGGCCCCACCGCGTTGACCGTGATGCCGCGGTCGCCGACCGTCGCCGCCAGCTTCGCCGTGAAGACGTCGAGCGCGCCCTTGGTCATCGAGTACGCGATGAGCTGCGGGAACCCCGCGCCGTGGGTGAGGCCCGTGGAGACGTTCACGATGCGGCCGCCGTCGCGCAGCCGGTCCAGCCCCAGTTTGGTGATGAAGAACGGCGCCCTGGTGTTGACCGCGAAGACCCGGTCGTAGTCCTCCTCGGAGAGGTCCGAGATGGCGCCCTGGGCGGCGATCCCCGCGTTGTTCACCAGGATGTCCAGGCCGTCGGCCCGCGCGTCGTACGCCTGCCAGAGCGCCTCGGCGTCGCCGGGCTCCCCGAGACGCGCCTGCAGTGCGAAGGCCGAGCCGCCGGCCGCCTCGATCGCGGCCACCGTCTCCTTGGCCGCCGCCTCGTCGCTGCCGTAGTGCACCCCGACCCGGGCCCCGTCACGGCCCAGCCGCTCCGCGATCCCGCGTCCGATACCCCGGCTGCCGCCCGTCACCAGTGCCGTCTTGCCCGTGAGCGCGCCCATGGCTGCGCCCCCCTTTCTTTAACGATCGCTACGAAAAGGACCGTACCACGTTTCTTAGCGACCGCTATAGAATTGACGGCATGACCACCAGACAGCGCGGACGCCCCCGGTCCTTCGACCGCGACCAGGCCCTGCGGCAGGCGGTGTTCACCTTCTGGGAGCACGGTTACGAGGCGACCTCCGTCGCCGACCTGACGCACGCCATGGGGATCGCCGCGCCGAGCATGTACGCGGCCTTCGGCGACAAGAGGTCGCTGTTCGAGGAGGCCGTACGGGCGTACGCCGAGGCCTACGGCCGGTTCTCCGCCCGCGCGCTGGGCGAGCCGACCGCCCGCGGGGCCGTGGCCCGGCTGCTGCGCGAGGCCGCCGCCGAGCACACCACCCCGGGCCGCCCGCGCGGCTGCCTCGTCGTGAGCGGCGCCACCAACACCACCTCGCCCGAGGTGCGGGAGTTCCTGCGCGGGATGCGGCAGGCGAACGTGCGGTCCATCGAGGAGCGCGTCCAGCGCGGTGTCGACGAGGGCGAACTGCCGCCGGGGACGGACGCGGGCGTCCTCGCCCGCTACGTCGGCACGGTCTTCCAGGGCATGGCGCAGCAGGCCCGCGACGGGGCCACGCGCGAGCAGCTGGAGGCGGTGGCGGAACAGGCGATGAAGGCGTGGCCGCGGGACACGGGAGACCCCCGCGCGTAGGACCCCGCACCGCCCCGGAAAACACTTCGGGCCGCGGCGCCTGGAGCGGGACCCTCAACCCGCCCGGCACCGCAGCCCGGAGCTGATGCCGGCGCACTGTGGTCGCGGGGTGTGCGGCCCCACGGCCGGCCGGCGGAGGATGTCTGCGCAGTCAGGGCAGAGAGCGAGACGATCCCCGTTCCGTCCTCCTGCGAGGAGGCCGGAAGCACTTCCCGAACATTGTGGACTAGACCACTACCCCCCGTCCAGGGGTCGGCGCCCCCGAATAAGTACCGGAACTCGCCGGCCCGGGGGAGCCCGGCGCTGCGGGTACGCTCGGACCCGTGCCCTCCATGAACGACCTCGTGCGCCAGCACACCGCGCTGTCCGAGACCGACCTCGAGTGGCTGCACCTGCTCGTGTCGGAGTGGCAGCTGCTCGCCGACCTCTCCTTCGCGGACCTCGTGCTGTGGATCCCCACGACCGAGGGCACGCGGTACGTCTCCGTGGCGCAGATGCGGCCCAACACGGGCCCCACCTCGTACCAGGACGACATGGTCGGCCACATGGTCCCGCGCGGCCGGCGTCCCATGCTGGACTCCGCCTACGACGAGGGCCGCATCGTGCGCGAGGGCGACCCGGAGTGGCGCGAGGAGGTGCCCGTACGGGTCGAGTCCATCCCCGTACGCCGTGAGGGCCGGGTGCTGGGCGTCATCGCCCGCAACACCAACCTGCTCACCGTCCGTACGCCCAGCCGGCTGGAGCTGACGTATCTGCAGAGCGCCTCCGACCTGGCGCAGATGATCGCCGCGGGCAGCTTCCCGTACCCCGGGCAGTCGGTGGAGAGCGACGCCTCGCCGCGCGTCGGCGACGGACTGCTGCGCCTGGACGGCGACGGCATCGTCCAGTACGCCTCGCCCAACGCCCTGTCCGCGTTCCACCGCCTCGGCCACGCCGCCGACCTGGTGGGCCTGCACCTGGGCAAGGCCACCGCCGAACTCGCCGTCCAGCAGGGGCCCGTCGACGAGGCCCTGGTGAAGATGGCCAGCGGCTGGGCGCCCCGGGAGACCGAGGTCGAGGGCAGCGGCGGCGTCATCCAGCTGCGTACCATCCCGCTCAAGCCCAAGGGCACCCGCATCGGCTCCCTCGTCCTGCTGCGCGACGTCACCGAACTGCGCCGCCGCGAGCGCGAACTGATAACGAAGGACGCCACCATCCGGGAGATCCACCACCGGGTGAAGAACAACCTGCAGACCGTCGCCGCCCTGCTGCGCCTGCAGTCGCGCCGCCTCGCCGCCCACGACCCCGACGGCAAGGCCCGCGAGGCCCTCGACGAGGCGGTGCGCCGCGTCGGCTCGATCGCCATCGTGCACGAGACGCTCTCGCAGAACCTCGACGAGCGCGTCGAGTTCGACGAGATCGCCGACCGCGTGCTCACGATGGTCGCGGAGATCTCCCCGGGCCGGGTCACAGGCCGTCGTACGGGCCGCTTCGGCATCCTGGACGCGGAGGTCGCCACGCCGCTGTCCATGGTGCTCACCGAGCTGCTGCAGAACGCCCTGGAGCACGGCTTCGGCCCCGGCGACACGGGCACGGTCGAGGTCGGCGCGCTGCGCTCCGGCACCCGGGCGGCGGCCCGGCTGCTGGTCACCGTCCAGGACGACGGCCGCGGCCTGCCGGCGGGCTTCGACGCGGCGACGGCCGGCAACCTCGGCCTGCAGATCGTCCGCACGCTGGTGGAGGGCGAACTCGGCGGCACGTTCACCATGGAGCAGGCCCCCGGCGGCGGGACCCGGGTGACCCTGGATCTGCCGGTGAAACCGGAGAAGCGCTGAGCGCGCCCCCGTAAACGGCGGCGAACCCGGAACGGCCCGAATCCGGAAAACAGTCGAGCCCCGGAACCGACCAGGTTCCAGGGCTCAAAAGAAATCTGCGCGCTGCGCTCGGAGGAGAGCTGCGACCGGCCCCCGCCGAGGGGGCCGGACTCGTGCGTTCAGGCGGTTCAGGCGGTGGCCTTGCGGGCCCGGTTGCGGGCGGCGCGGCGCTTCATCGCGCGGCGCTCGTCCTCGCTCATGCCACCCCAGACACCGGAGTCCTGGCCGGACTCGAGCGCCCACTGCAGGCACTGCTCCATCACGGGGCAGCGGCGGCAGACAGCCTTGGCTTCCTCGATCTGCAGCAGCGCAGGACCGGTGTTGCCGATGGGGAAGAACAGCTCGGGGTCTTCCTCGCGGCAAACGGCGTTGTGACGCCAGTCCATGACTGCTCCATCTCATTGTGTTGCGGGCAAGTTGCTTGTGAATGTGAACGCTTTCACGAATCCCCCCACGGGTGAAGGGTCTGCCCCAGAAAACTGGTGTGACCTTCGACATGTGAGGTGAGCTGTGGTTGTTCACAGAGTGGCGACACACGGGACCCGACGGTGGGCGTTGTTCCGATCGCCAAGAAGAGGTTCGCAAACCTCAGCTTCGGATACAACCCCTTCCGGCAAGTTTCTTTGGATTCGTTGGTGTCAGTTGGCTCACAGCACTAGATCGGGGGGTGAGAGCCAGTCCGTACGTTCGAGATAAAGGCGCCGAGGCCCTATCACTCACACAATCACACGCAGTGCGCGGCGTACGCCTGTGAAGGCCACGCTCGTACGCAGTCCGAGGTGGTCTCCGTCGACCTGAAAGGGCAGTGGGGCCTGTGATTCCAAGGTGAAGGCCGTCTGGTCGTGCAGTGACACAGCGTGCTTGCCGTGCGGTCCGCGCTCCGGAGAGGAAGTGAGCAGTTGCGTACCGTAACGGGTCGCCGCGCCCAGGCCCAGCCGGGCCAGGCCGAGCACGTCGAGGGCCGTGTCGAAGGAGGCGCGGGGGGCGGCGTAGACGGGCTTGTTGCCGAGATATGTCCACGGGGCCGTGTTGCAGACGATCGTCGCGACGAGGTCGCCGACGGGCTCCTCGCCGGGCCGCGCGAGCGTTATGGCGCCGTGCCGCCGGTTCGGCTCGGACATCAGCTGGCGCATCAGCTGACGCATGTAGAGGGCGTGCGTCGACTTCTTGCCGCGCTCGCGCTGCTGTTCGACGCGGCCCACCACGCCGGCGTCGAAGCCGAGGCCCGCGCAGAACGTGAACCAGCGGTCCGGGGCGCCCTCGTCGGCGGTCCCCGGGGTGCCGGAGGCCAGGCCCAGGCCCACCGTGCGCTCGGAGCCGGTGCGCAGGGCGTCCAGCAGCGCGCCGGTGGCCTCCACGGGGTCGTTGGGCAGGCCCAGGGCGCGGGCGAAGACGTTGGTGGAGCCGCCCGGGACGACCGCCAGGCGCGGCAGCGCGTCGGGGTCGGGGCCGTTGTGCAGCAGTCCGTTGACGACCTCGTTGACGGTGCCGTCGCCGCCGAGGGCGACCACCAGGTGCGCGTCGCCGCTCTCGGCCGCCGCGCGGCCGACGTCGCGGGCGTGCCCGCGGTACTCCGTGGTGACGACCTCGAGCTTCAGATCGCTCTTGAGGGCGTGGATCAGTACGTCACGCGTCCGCGCACTCGTGGTGGTGGCGGCAGGGTTGACCACAAGAAGTGCGCGCATGGTGTGCAGCGTACCTACCCCTGGGTACGCCTGCGAAGTCGTGCCCGGGGCCCGGATACCCTGGACCGCATGACTGAGGAGCAGGGATCCGCCCGGACGGGGCGCCTCACCGTGGCCGCCGTACTGACCGCCGTCGAGGGCGCCGTGGTCGCCGGTCTCGGTGTCTACATGCTCGTGATGCTCTTCGCCGGGGACCCCGAGAGCCGGCGGTCCGCGCTCTTCGGCGGGCTGACCGTGCTGGCGCTCGCGGTGCTGCCGCTGGCCGCCGCGCGCGGACTGTGGCTGCTGCGGAGCTGGAGCCGGGGGCCGGCCGTCATCACGCAGCTGATGGCGATCCCCGTGGTGTGGACCATGGTCGACGTCGGCGGCGCGCTGCTGGCGCCGGGCATCGCGCTGGGCGCGGTGGCGCTGGCCGCGCTGGTCATGCTGATGAGCCCCAGCACCGTCGAGGCCCTGGGGATCGGCCCGAAGCAGGCCTGACGCCGGGGCACCCAGGGCCGACGGTCCGTACCGCTACTCCTCCACCAGCAGACGCTCGCGCAGCTGGGCCAGCGTGCGGGCCAGCAGCCGCGAGACGTGCATCTGCGAGATGCCGACCTCCTGGGCGATCTGGGACTGCGTCATGTTGCCGAAGAAGCGCAGCAGCAGGATCTTCTTCTCGCGCGGCGGGAGCTCCTCCAGCAGGGGTTTGAGGGACTCCCGGTACTCGACGCCCTCCAGCGCGTCGTCCTCCGCGCCGAGGGTGTCCGCGACCGCCGGGGACTCGTCGTCCGTGTCGGGGACGTCGAGGGAGAGCGTGGAGTACGCGTTGGCCGACTCCAGGCCCTCCAGCACCTCCTCCTCCGAGATGCGCAGATGCTCCGCCAGCTCGTGGACCGTCGGCGCCCTGCCGTGCCGCTGCGACAGCTCCGCCGTCGCCGACGTCAGCGACAGCCGCAGCTCCTGCAGCCGGCGCGGCACCCTGACCGCCCAGCCCTTGTCGCGGAAGTGGCGCTTGATCTCGCCGACCACGGTGGGCGTGGCGTACGTCGAGAACTCCACGCCCCGGTCGGGGTCGAACCGGTCGACGGACTTGATCAGGCCGATCGTGGCGACCTGGGTGAGGTCGTCCAGCGGCTCGCCGCGGTTGCGGAAGCGGCGGGCCAGATGCTCGACCAGGGGCAGGTGCATCCGGACCAGCGTGTTGCGCAGCTCCGCGTACTCCGGGGTGCCCTCGGGGAGCTTGCGCAGCTCGTAGAACATCTCCCGCGCGGCGCTGCGGTCGGTGGGGTACCCCCGGCCCGCAGAGCTGGGGGAGGGGTCACGCCGGCCGCCCGGCCGGCCGTGCTCGTGTCCGTCCATCTGCTCAGCCCGCTCGTCCGTCGCCCCTGCCCGGGACGGTGCGCCCTCGGCGCGCTCCTGTGGTTCCCGCTCGTGCTCCACAGCCGCCAACAAGCCCCTTCTCGCGGTACCACCCCGGGGCGGATACCCCGGGGCCGGCGCCTCGTGACCCTGTGTCATCGGACCGCCCTCCTCGCGCAGTTCATGTCTGCCCGGGGCCGGCGCCGCGCTCTTTGTGCAGGCTGATGGTGACCGTCCGGTCCTCGGACACGGTCGAGTCGACCCGGCCGGCCAGTGCGGAGAGCACGGTCCAGGCGAAGGTGTCCCGTTCGGGGGCCCGGCCGTCCGTGGTCGGGGCGGATACCGTGACCAGCAGGGCCGGCCGTTCGGGCCGGTCCGCCTGGCTGTCGAGCTGGAAGACGCAGGTGAGGACCGAGCCCGGGACGGCCTGCTGGAGCAGGATCGCGCAGGCCTCGTCGACCGCGATCCTCAGGTCCTCGATCTCGTCGAGGGTGAAGTCCAAGCGGGCCGCGAGTCCGGCCGTGGCCGTCCGCAGGACCGAGAGATAGGCACCTGCCGCCGGCAGCCGGACCTCGACGAAGTCCTTCGGCCTGGGCTCGCCTTCGTTCTGGGACACCCTCACCTCCAAGGTGGCGCGCGCTGCGTCTGTTCAACGAGCGTGAGTACAGCGAGTCTCCATGCTGACGCGGACCCGGTCCACGCCTCTTCACAAGGGGTAACGGATCGGGACCGCACATGGTTCGCATGCGACGCTACCGCGAGTGGTCGGCTGCTGTCCCGCTGGTACGGGGAAGGACCCACCATCTCGTGAGTGTCACTTATAGTAAAGCTCCGGGTACGCTCCGTGAATAGGGAGCGTGAGGTCAATTCCCGGTACGTTCAGCGGTGGTTGACGCTGTGTGACGAGGCGAGTCCGCGCAGCGCCGGTCCGGAGAGCCGGTAGCCGGTCCAGGTGTCCTTGGGGACGGCGCCGAGCGCCTCGTAGATCGCCGCGGCGGTCTTGTTCTCCTCGTGCACGGACCACTCGAAGCGGTCGTAGCCGCGCTCCACGCAGACCGCCGCCAGCGCCGCCATCAGGGCCTTGCCGTAGCCGGCGCCGCGATGCTCCGGGCGGACGAAGAGGTCCTCCAGATAGACGCCGTGGGTGCCGGTCCAGGTGGAGAAGTTGCGGAACCACAGGGCGAAGCCGGCCGGCTCCGGATCGTCCGGCGCCTCGGCGACCAGGGCGAAGACGGACGGATGCGGGCCGAACAGCGCCTCGTGCAGCTGCTCGTCGGTGGCCTCGGTCTCCGTGACGTCGTGGTGTTCGGCCAGGTCACGCACCATGGCGTGGAGGGCGGGTACATCGCCGGGCCTCGCATCGCGGATCATGCGACCCAGCGTAGGGCGGGGTGGTCAGACCAGCGACTTGTCGGCATGGCACCAGCGCCAGTTCTCACCCGGCTCGAAGCTGCGCATCACCGGGTGGCCGGTCTCGTGGAAGTGGGCCGTGGCGTGGCGCAGCGGGGAGGAGTCGCAGCAGCCGACATGCCCGCAGGTCAGACAGAGTCTGAGGTGCACGGGATTGGTGCCGGCCGCCAGACATCCGGGACAGGTGTCGCTCTGCGGGGCGACGTCCGGGGACGGGAGTGCGGAAACATGCGCGCATTCGGTCATGCGGCCAGGTTAGATCGTTGCCGATGAACGCATTTCCTCTGCTCATGCTGGTGGCCGGGAGCGCGGCGGTGGCCGGGCTCGCCCGGCGCACGCCCGTACCGGCGCCGCTGCTGCTGGTCACCGTCGGACTGGTCGCGAGTTACGTCCCGGGCGTGCCGGACTACGCCCTGGACCCGCACGTCGTCCTGCCGCTGATCCTGCCGCCGCTGCTGCACACCGCCGCGCTGGAGAGCTCGTACCTGGACCTGCGTGCCAATCTGCGCCCGGTGATCCTGCTGAGCATCGGGTACGTGCTGTTCGCGACGGCCGCCGTCGGGCTGACCGCGTACGCCCTGGTGCCGGGGCTGCCGCTCACCGCGGCGCTCGTGCTGGGCGCGGTGGTCGCGCCGCCCGACGCGGTGGCGGCGACGGCGATCGCCCGGCGGGTGGGGCTGCCGTCGAAGATCACGACCATTCTGCAGGGCGAGTCGCTGGTCAACGACGCCACCGCCATCACCGCGTTCAAGGTGGCGCTGGCCGCCGCGGTGGGGGAGGGGGCCAGCTGGGCGGGCGGGCTGGGCGAGTTCGCGCTGGCCGCGGTGGGCGGGATCGGGGTCGGGCTGGCGCTGATGGTGCCGCTGCACTGGCTGCGCCTGCGGCTCAAGGAGCCGCTCCTGCAGAACACGATGTCGCTGCTCATCCCGTTCGTCGCGTACGCCCTGGCGGAGGAGCTGCACGCCTCCGGCGTGCTGGCGGTGGTCGTGGTCGGGCTGTATCTGGGCCACCGCTCGTGGCAGGTCGACTTCGCGACAAGGCTCCAGGAGGCGGCGGTCTGGAAGATGGTCGCCTTCGTGCTGGAGTCCGTGGTGTTCGCGCTGATCGGGCTGCAGCTGCGGCGGGTGGTCAGCGATCTGGAGCCGTTCGGGCTGGGCGAGGCGCTGTGGTACGCGGCGGTGGTGCTGGCGACGGTGATCGTGTCGCGGTTCGTCTGGGTCTTTCCGACGACTTATCTCCCTTTGCGGCTGGGGTCGGCGGGCGACGGGAAACGGACGCCGTGGACACATCCCTTTGTCGTCTCCTGGGCGGGTATGCGGGGCGTGGTCTCGCTCGCCGTCGCCTTCTCCATCCCGCCGACCGTGCACGACGGCGGGCCCTTCCCGGCGCTCAACCTGGTGCTCTTCCTGACCTTCACCACCGTGATCGGCACCCTGGTCGGCCAGGGGCTCACCCTGCCGCTGCTGATCCGGAAGCTGGGGCTGCGCGGCACGGACGCCCAGAAGGAGAACCTGATCGAGGCGCAGGCGCAGAGCGAGGCGTCGCGGGCGGCCGAGACCAGGCTCCGGGAGCTGCTCGAGGACCCGGCGAACCGGCTGCCCCAGCCCCTGGAGGACCGGCTGCGCACGGTGCTCGAGCGGCGGCGCAACGCGGTGTGGGAGCGTCTCGGGGCGGTCAACCCCGAGACGGGCGAGAGCGCCGACGAGACGTACCGGCGGCTGGCGGGGGAGATGATCGACGCCGAGCGCTCGGTCTTCGTCGAACTGCGCGACGCGCGGCGGATCGACGACGAGATGCTGCGCACGTTGCTGCGCAGGCTGGATCTGGAGGAGGCGGCGGCGTACCGGGAGTCGGAGGCGGACTAGCGGGGCGGCGGGTGCGGGCCGCCCTGCCCCGCCTGTCCGGCCCGCTCAGCCCGTGATGACAGCCGCGATCGTGGCGCCCCGGAGGAACGCGCCCTCCTCGGCGAGGGTGGTGAGACCCAGCAGCATCTTGGCGACGTACGTCGGGTCGGGCGCCAGCCCGTGGCTCCGTTCGAAGCCGGCCGCGAAAGCGTCGAGTTCCGGTGTCGTACGGGCGTAACCGCCGCAGTGGAAGCGGTCGTCCAGCCGCCAGTCGCCGCTGCGGGCGCCGAAGGCGGCGTGCTGGAGTGACTCGGTCGCCTTGTCGAGAAATCCGCCCTTGAGGACCGGGAAGCCGATCGCCCGCTGCTCCGGCGCCAGGCCCGCCGCCAGTCCGGCGAGCGTGCCGCCCGTACCGCAGGCGACGGCGACGACGTCGGCCGTGCCGCGCAGCTCGCGGCCCAGCTCGGCGCAGCCGCGGACGGCGGCGGCGTTGCTGCCGCCCTCGGGGATGGCCACGAAGTCGCCGAAGAGGCCGTGCAGCTCGTCCAGGTACGCGGGGTCCGCGCGGCGCCGGTAGACGCGGCGCTCCACGAAGTGCAGCCGCATGCCGTCGGCGGCGGCCTGTTCGAGCGAGGGGTTCAGCGGTCTGTCGGCGAGTTCGGCGCCGCGGACCACGCCGATCGTCGTGAAGCCCAGCAGCCGGCCGGCGGCGGCCGTGGCGCGCAGGTGGTTGGAGTAGGCGCCGCCGAAGGTGAGCAGCGTGCGCTGCCCGGCGGCGGCGGCCGCCCGGAGGTTCGGGGCGAGCTTGCGCCATTTGTTGCCGGGGAGGCTGGGGTGGATCAGGTCGTCACGCTTGAGCAGCAGGCGCAGGCCGCGGCCGGTGAAGCGCTCGTCCGGGCACTCCTCCACGGGGGAGGGGAGCCGGGGGTGCAGCGCGCCGATGTCCACCCCGGCAGGGTACGCGGGGGCGGAGGCGTGGTCGGGGCCGCGTTCCGGCGGCTGCGTGCTCACGCAACCAGGTTGATCCCAGGGGGTCCGGGGGCGAAGCCCCCGGAATCTGTTCTGCCGCCCACCGTGCCGGAGGCTACGCGGCGTGCTTGCCGCCCCAGGAGTGGCCGGTGCCGGTGCTGGGCTTCGTGGCCTTGGTGAGGAACTCGTCGCCGTGTTCCTCGGCGTGCTGCCGGACCGCCTCCAGGGCGTCCTGTAGGGCGTCCTGGTCGCCCTGGCCGCGGGAGGCGTTGAAGTAGGCGGCGCCGAGCCTGCGCAGCTTGTCGCCGCCCTCGCGGCCGGCCTGGACCTCCTCCAGCTTCCCCTTGCCCTGGTTGTAGGCGCTCTGGGCCTGCTCGCGCGCCTTGTCGAAGAAGCTGCTCATGACCGCCTCCGGGAGTGTGGGTTTTGCGGCTTTCGTCCCCAGTATCCCGCCCGCAGATGCGGGAGCAACGGGTCGGGGGCTGGAAGGGTGTCCCCGGCGCCCCGGAGTTCTGCGGGATGTCAGCGGTGTGCGGCGACGACCTCGTGCGCCAGCGCGCGCAGCGCGGGCAGGGCCGGATGGCCGGGGCCCGCGCGCCAGGCCAGATGGACGGGTACGGGCGGGGCGTCGGACAGCGGGCGGTAGACGATCGTCGGGTGCGAGTGGTTGGCGGGGGTGGCCGTCGTCGTCACGCCCACCGCCCGGCCGGCGGCGATGGCGGTCAGCCACTCGTCGGTGTTCGACACCTCGACCATCGTCGTCGGCCGGGCGTCCGGCGGCCACAGGTCGGGGGTCGTCGTACCGGAGACGGTGTTGGCGGCGACGGGCAGTGCGGCGAGGTCGGCCAGGGTGACGGCGGCGCGGGCGGCGAGCGGGCTGTCGGCCGGGAGGACGGCCACCCGGTCCTCCATGCACAGCAGTTCGCTCTCCACGCCCTGCGCCGTGACCGGCCCGCGCAGCAGCGCCGCGTCCACCCGGCCCCGGGTGAGGCCGGCGGTCGTGTCGTCGATCCGGAGCAGGTGCAGCGGGATCCCGGGGTGCAGCTCGTCCCAGCGGCGCAGCAGGGGCACGGTGTGTGCGCCGAGGGCCGCCCAGGGGTGGCCCAGGCGCAGTGGCCACGAGCGCAGCCCGCGCGGGTCGAGCGCCTCGTCGACGGCGGTGACGGCGATGGCCGCGCGGTCGCGGAACGTACGGCCCTCGGGAGTGAGCTCCAGATGGTGGGTCGAGCGGTCGACCAGCCGTACCCCGAGGTGCTTCTCCAGTTGCTGCAGGGTGCGTGAGAGGGCGGGCTGGCCGGTGCGCAGACGCGCGGCCGCGTGGGTGATGGAGCCCTCGTCGGCGATCGCGAGGAAGGCGCGGAGGTGGCGCAGCTCGACCGTCATGCCCTCGAGGGTAGATCCGTCATGCCGGTAGGGCATAACCGCAGCGGATCAGGCATTTCACACGGGGTGGGCGGGTTTCGTACGGTGTCTGTCATGACCGTTGCCGTCCGCACACCTGTCGCTGGTCCCCTCCGCCGTCCCCTTGGTCCCGTCACCCCTTCCTCCGCGCCCGGCGACGGGCGCCTCACCGGCATCGGGCTCGTGCTCGCCGGCGCGCTCTCGGTCAACTTCGGCTCCGCCGTCGCCGCGCTGCTCTTCCCGCGGGCGGGAGCGCTGGGCACCGTCACGCTGCGGCTGACGCTGTCGGCGCTGCTCCTCGTGGTCATCTGCCGGCCCCGGCTGCGGGGGCACTCGCGGTCCGACTGGGCGGTCGTGTGCGGGTTCGGGGTGGCGCTGGGCACGATGAACTCGCTGTTCTACCAGGCCATCGACCGGATCCCGCTGGGGCCCGCGGTCACGCTGGAGGTCCTCGGCCCGCTGGCGCTGTCCGTCGTCGCCTCCCGGCGGGCGGCCGGCCTGCTGTGGGCCGGGCTGGCGCTGGTGGGGGTGTTCCTGCTCGGCGGCGGGGGGTTCGGGGCCCTCGACCCCGCGGGCGTGCTCTTCGCCCTCGGCGCGGGCGTGATGTGGGCGGCGTACATCCTGCTCAGCGCGCGGGCCGGCGCGCGGTTCCCGAAGGCGGACGGGGTGGCCATCGCGATGTCGGTGGGGGCGCTGTGCAGTCTGCCGCTGGGCGTGCTGACGGCGGGGGGCTCGCTGCTGCAGCCCGCGACCCTGGGGCTGGGGCTCGCGGTGGCCGTGCTCTCGTCGGGCGTGCCCTACACCGTGGAGCTCTTCGCGCTGCGGCGGCTGCCGCCGGCGGTGTTCGCGGTGCTGATGAGCCTCGCGCCGGCGGTGGCGGCCCTGGCGGGCTTCCTGGTCCTGGACCAGACGCTGGGCGCGCTGCAGTGCGGAGGCGTCGCGCTGGTCGTCGCGGCGAGCGCGGGGGCGGTCGCCGCGGGGCGGCGGTAGCGCGCGGGGGTCCGGGGCACGGCGCGGGCGTCCGTCCGTCCGCCGGCCTGCCTCCGCCGTGCCCGGACCGTCAGAGCCACCCCCGCCGCCGGAACGCCCGGTGCAGGGTCAGGCACACGCCGACGATCACGCAGAGCACCACCGGGTAGCCGTACGTCCAGCGGAGCTCGGGCATGTGGTCGAAGTTCATGCCGTACACCCCGCACACCATCGTGGGCACCGCGAGGATCGCCACCCAGGCGGAGATCTTCCGCATGTCCTCGTTCTGGGCCATCGTGACCCGCGCGATGTTCGCCTGGAGTATCGAGTTCAGCAGTTCGTCGAAGCCGTTGATCTGCTCGGTGACCCGCGCCTGGTGGTCGGCGACGTCGCGGAAGTACGGCCGTATCGCCGGGTCCACGGCGAGCATCGGCTTCTCGGCGAGGACCTGGAGCGGGCGCGTCAGGGGCGCCACCGAGCGTTTGAGCTCCAGCAGTTCGCGCTTGAGGTGGTAGACGCGGGCGACGTCCGCGCCGCCGTCGCCGAAGACGTCCGCCTCCACGGTGTCGATGTCCGTGAGGATCGCGTCCGCGACGTCGAGGCACTCGTTGACCACCTGGTCCGCCACCGCGTGCAGCACCGTGCTCGGCCCGCACGACAGCAGCTCCGGCTGGAGTTCGAGCGACTCCCGCACGGGACCGAGCGTGCCGTGCCGGCCGTGCTGGACGGTCACCACGTAGTCGGGACCGGTGAGCACGGTGATCTCGCCGGACTCCACGATCTCGCAGTTCGACGTCAGCTCGTCGTGCTCCGCGTACGCCACGGGCTTGAACACCGCCACCGCCATGTCCCCGAAGACCTCCAGCCGGGGCCGCGGCGCCTGGCGCAGCGCCGCCTCGACGGCGAGCGGGTGGAGGTCGAAGAGCTGCGCGATGGGCGCGAGCGCGTGCGGATCGGGCTCGTGCAGCCCGATCCACACGAAGCCGTGCCCCTTGGCCCGTACGCGGTCGACCGCGTCCTTCGGCGTGGGGTCGCCGGGCTGCCGGTGGCCGTCGACGTAGACCACGCAGTTCTCCACCGAACTCCCGAGCGGGGAGCGCGCCGGGTGGCTGAGGTCCACGGGCCGGCGGCGGCCGGGCAGTTTGACGACGGAGCGGAGCGTACGGGTGACGGCTGACACGTGTTTCCCCCGGGTGGGCACAAGCATGCGGCCCAGTCTGGGGTCAGGCGGCGGGCACGAGCAAGATCTTCCCCACGGCGGTGCGCGCCTCGATCGTGGCATGCGCCCCGGCCGCCTGCTCCAGCGGCATCCGTTCGGCGATCATCGGGCGGAGCCGGCCGGCGGCGGCCTCCGCCAGGGCGCGGGCGGTGTAGTCGTCGACCGACGAGCCCGCGGGCAGGATGTCGAAGATGCCGGTGACCGTCACGCCCCGGCGCGCGGCGTCCTCCGTCGGCGCGGTCACGGAGAAGTCGCCGGAGGGCGCGCCGTACGCGCGGAACCGCGCGCCGTCCGCCGTCGCGTCCAGCGCCTGCCGGCCCAGTTCGCCGCCCACGCCGTCGAAGACCACGTCGGCCGCGATGCCGTCGGTCCAGCCGGGGCGCGAGTAGTCGACGACACGGTCGGCGCCGTGGGCCCGTACCGCCGCCAGCTTCCCCTCGCCGCGCGCCGCGCCGACGACGTACGCCCCGGCGGCGTGCGCGAGCTGCACCAGCAGCTGCCCGGCACCGCCGGCAGCGGCCAGCACCAGCACCGTCTCGCCGGGCCGGACGCCCGCGCCCTCGAACAGGCCCAGCGCCGTGGGCCCGTCGTGGGTGAGCGCGGCGGCCGTGTCCAGGTCCACGCCGTCCGGTACGGGGATCAGGCCGGTGGCCGCGACGGTGACCTGCTCGGCGTAACCGCCGAAGCTGCCCGTGTGCGCGACGACCCGCCGGCCGAGCCGGCTCCTGTCGACGCCCTCCCCGACCCTGAGGACCGTCCCGCTGACCGCCCCGCCGGGCGTGAACGGCAGCGGCGGGTCGAAGTACTCCTTGCCCCACCCGGTGCGGATCTGCGTCTCGACGAAGAGCGTGTCGGCGGCGGCCACCGCCACCACCGCCTCACCCGGGCCGGGCTCCGGCTCCGGTACGTCGACGGGCTTGAGGACCTCGGGGCCGCCGAAGGTGTGGGCCTGGATCACGCGCATGGCTGCTCGCTTCCGTATCCGTGACGGGACTTGAACCATCAGCGTGCGAGGTGAACCTCGGTTGAGGTCAAGCGCGGGTCCGGGGGCCGGTCTTCGTGGTGTCACTCCCCGCCGGGGCCCTGGGCGGCGGCCTCGACGTCCATCCACATGTACGACCACAGGTGGCCGTCCAGGTCGGTGAAGCTGCGGCCGTACATGAAGTCGCCCATGACCTCCGGCTCGCCGTGCTCCCGGGCGCCCGCGGCGAGGGCCTTGTCCAGCATCGCGTCGACCTCCTGGCGGCTCTCCGCGCTCAGGCAGTTGAGGGTCTGGGCCTGGGTGGCGGTGTCCGGGATCCCGCGCTTGCTGAAGCCCTTGAAGAAGTCCTCGGTCAGCAGCATGAAGTAGATCGTGTCGCTGACGACGAGGCAGGCCGCGTTGTCGTCCGTGAACATCGGGTTGAAGGAGTAGCCGAGCTCCGTGAAGAACTTCTGCGTCCGGGCCAGGTCCTTGACCGGGAGGTTCACGAAGATCATCTGCTGCGCCATGGGGTCCTGCTTTCGTCGCGTGTCCTTGCCTCTGCCGTGGTGGCCTTGCGCGGGGGTAGACCGGCGGGCCGGGCGGAAGTCATCGCGGCGCGGGGAATCCGTTTCGCCGCTCCTCGTCCGAGCGTGTCAGAGGGGTGGGGGTTGTGCGCGCCGGACCTGTGCGCCGTCGGCCCGTACCGCCGTGACCGTCTGCGTCGCGTAGCGGATGGTGAACGTGCCGCCCGCGGCGTCGATCGCCTCGCCCAGGCCCGCCAGCACGGGCGCCAGCCGCTCCGCGGGGAGCCGGGTGAACGCGCCCTGGGTGGGCACCATGTCCAGCCAGGCGTCCTTGGTGCAGGTCCACTCCCAGTCGTCCCGCCACTGCCCGGCGGCCTCGAACCCGCCCGCTTCGCGGATGCCGTCCGCCGCCCTGTCGCACAGCGCCTGGTAGCCGTCCGCGCCCTGGGTGGCCGCCGCGGCCAGGTCGAACGGCGAGTCGGGGACGGTCCGGCGGTACACCTCGGCGAACGCCTCCGCGAGGCCGGCCGGCAGCCGGGAGGCGTTCCAGAACACGGCCAGCCGCCCGCCCGGGCGCAGCACCCGCGCGGCCTTCGCCGCGCCCGCGACCGGATCGATCCAGTGCCAGGTCTGACCGGCGACGACGGCGTCGTACGTACGGCCCGCGGGATCCCAGTCCGCCAGGGTCGCCACCTCGACCGCGGTGCCGCGGCGGCGGGCCACGGCCGCCATCCGGGCGTCCGGGTCGACGCCCAGCACCCGGTGGCCGGCCGCCTGGAACCGCCGCGCCACGATGCCCGTACCGCAGCCGACGTCCAGGACGTCGAGCGGTCCGGACGAGGCGCCGGTGACGCGGTCCACCACGGCGCGGGGGTAGCGGGGGCGGGTCCGGTCGTAACGCTCGGCGTCGGTGCCGAAGGACGTGGCCGCCTGCTTGCTCTCGGGGGAGTCCGGTGCGGGGACCGGCGGTACAGTGGGCATGTGCCCACTATGAGTGGGCGGTCGCCCACTCGTCAATCGGTGGGCCGTGAGCGGGGAGTGGTGCGGGTGCCGACAGGGGTGGCCATCCAGGACGTACGCGAGCAGCTGTTCGCCGCCGCGGAGAGGGTGCTGCTGCGGGCCGGGCCGAGCGGGCTGACCAGCCGGTCCGTCACGGAGGAGGCGGGCTGCGCGAAGGGCGTGCTGCACCGGCACTTCGCGGACTTCGACGCCTTCCTCGCGGAGCTGGTACGGGACCGGATCGCGCGTCTCGACGACCGGGCGGCCGAGTTGCGGGCCGCCGCCGGCCGCGGCACGGTCGCCGGGAACGTCACCGGCGTGCTGACGGAGCTGTTCGGGTCGGTGGCCGTGGCGATCGTGGGCCTGGTGGTCTCCCGCGACGGGCTGCGGGCGCGGCTGCGCGAGACGACGCCGGCCGGCATCCCGCTGCTGACGGAGGCGGCGGCGGTGGTCGCCGGGTATCTGGCCGCGGAGCGGGACCTGGGCCGTATCGCCCCCGACGCGGACGTCGACAGCCTCGCGCCCACGCTGATCGGCGCGGCGCACCTGCTCCTCGCGGACCGCACGGGCGACGCGGCGGACCCGGAGGCGGTGCGGCGGGTGGTGGCTTCGGCGCTGGCGGGGGTGATTGGGTGACCTGACCTGAGCGGAGTCGGGGGCTGGGGGGTGCGGCGCCGGCTGTGCGGAGCTGGCTGACGGTGGCCCTTCGGGGGTGGTGGCCCACTGGCCGTGCGGATCTGGCTGGCTTGGCCGCGTGCCCTGCGGGGGGTTGGGGGGCCTCCCCACTGGCTGTGCGGAGCTGGCTGGCTCGGCCAGGTGCGCTCCGGGGGATGGGGGGTGGACCTTTCCGCTGGCTGCGGATCTGGCTGGCTTGGCCGCGTGCCCTGCGGGGGTTGGGGGGACCTCTCCACTGGTCGTGCGGATCTGGCTGGCTCGGCCAGGTGCGCTCCGGGGGTTGGGGGTGGACCTTTCCGCTGGCTGCGGATCTGGCTGGCTTGGCCGCGTGCCCTCCGCGGGTGGGGGCGGTGGCCCATTGGCCGTGCGGATCCGGCTGACTCGGCCGCGTGCCCTCCGGGGGTTGGAGGGCGGACCCCTCCACTGGCCGTGCGGATCCGGCCGACGGGGCACGCCGCGGGTGGGGGCGGTGGCCCATTGGCCGTGCGGATCCGGCCGACGGGGCCACGCGCACACCGCGGGTGGGGGCGGTGGCCCATTGGCCGTGCGGATCCGGCTGACTCGGCCGCGTGCCCTCCGGGGGGCGGGGGGGCGGACCCCTCCACTGGCCGTGCCGATCCAGCCGACGTGGCCGCGTGCCCTCCGGGGCTGGAGGGCGGCCCCCCGCATTGCCGTGCGGATCCGGCCGACCCCGCCACCCCTCCCGGGGGGTCTGGGGCGGAGCCCCAGGGATGTGGCTGCCCCCCGCCGGAGGCGCTCAGCGGCAGGCCACCGGGTGCGGGGTGCCCGGCCAGCGCTCCACGCCGTCCGCGGACCTGACGTACGCGGACTTGCCGTCCGCCGCCAGCCACAGCTCCCCGCCGTCGCGCCGGAACCCCGTGTCGCGTGCGTCGGCGGGCAGTTCGGCGTCCGGGTCGAAGGGGCCGTTCACCATGCCCTCGTCCAGCTTCCCGTGTTCGTCGCGGACGTACTGCGGCGCCTCCGCGCCCCGTTCCCCCTCGCCGAGGGTGAGGAAGAGGACGTCCTGCCAGTCGCAGTGGTCGTTGCCGAGCCGGCCGCGGACCGAGGCCACGGGCACCCGGGCCCCCTTCGCGTCCGTCCACACCTGGACGCCCATCTCCGCGTCGTACTTCGCCGGCAGCTCCGCCGGGTCGCACACCGCGAAGGTCTCCATGCCCCAGCCGGCCCGCTTCGGCCGGTCCTTCGCCACGATCACCGCCGCCTTGGTGCGGCCCTCGGCGTCTCCCACGGCGAACAGCGTCCGGCCGCCCTCCTCCTTCTCCACGCGGTAGCCGCTGGTGGGGACGGCGTTGTACGCCTCGCCGAGGAAGCGCCGCAGTCCCTCCTCCGCCGACCGGCCGCCGGCGGGGCTGCCCCAGCCGTCGCCGACGTCGTTGCCGCCGAAGTACGGGGGCCCGTCGCACTCCAGGGCGCGGGTGGCGGCCCCGCCGAGGACCTTCGGGTCGCTGTCCGGGCCGTCTTCCGCCATCTCGGTCCACAGCGGGCCGTCGTACCCCTGCGGCCCGCTCGCACCCACGCTCACGCCCCCGCCCGTGAGCGACGGCCGCTCCGCGTCCGGCTCGCCGCAGCCGGCCGCCGCCAGTGCGACGGTGCACAGGACGACCGCCCCGGCCATGGTGCCGCGCGCGTGTCCCGACGTACTCCCGGTCATTGCCAACCACCCCGTTCCCGCTCGCTGTTGCCGGTCGGACGTGAACCGGGGCGATTGGGTTCCGCGACGGCGATGAGAGGCGTAATCTGGATTACATGCTTACAGCCGAAGAGAAAGACGAGCTCCGCGGCTGGTTCGCCGGACGGCTGCCCGACGGCCTGTACGACCCGCCGCTGGAGATCACCGTGGACAGGGAGGAGATCACGGTCGTGGGCCGGATCTCCGAGCCCTCCCTCGCCGAGGACGTGTCCGAGGCGGAACGGGAGGCGGCGCTCGAGGCGCGTATCGAGGAGTTCAGGGACCGCACGCGCGGCGAGCGGATGGCGGTGGCGCGGCGCGCGGAGCGGCGCTACCGCCGCAAGGTGGCGTGGGGCGTCGAATGCGGCGGACGGCGCACGGTGTTCACCAACGTCGCCGCGCCGGTGATGACCCGGCTGCGCCAGCCGCAGCGCGAGGTGCTGGACACGCTGATCGCGGGCGGTGTCGCCCGAAGCCGCAGCGAGGCGCTGGCCTGGTGTGTGAGGCTGGTGCAGCAGCACGCCGACAGCTGGCTGACGGAGCTGCAGGACTCGCTGGAACAGGTCCAGCGGGTACGCGACCACGGGCCGGACCGCCGGCCGCCCTCCCCCTCCGACGGGGAGCCGCGGGACGCCGCGCCGGACGAGCGGGAGGATTCTTGACCACCCCGACCATCTACGAGTGGGCCGGCGGCGCGGACGCCTTCGACCGGCTGACGCGGATCTTCTACGGCCATGTGCACAAGGACCCGCTGCTGGCCCCGGTGTTCGCCGACGCGGCGGACGACCACCCGCACCGGGTGGCGCAGTTCCTCGCCGAGGTGTTCGGGGGCCCCGCGGAGTACTCCGAGCGGCGCGGCGGGCACGACGAGATGGCCCGGCACCATCTGGGCCGCCGGATCACCGAGGAGCAGCGCCGCCGCTGGGTCGCGCTGCTGATGGACGCCGCGGACGAGGCGGGCCTGCCCACGGACCCGGAGTTCCGGGCGGTGTTCGCGTACTACGTGGAGTGGGGCACACGGATGGCAATCGTCTACTCGGGCGACGATCCGCCGCCGACGGACGGCCCGATGCCGACGTGGGACTGGGGGCGGACGCCGCCCTGGGTGCCGCCGGGGAAGTGAGGGCGGCCGCCGCGTCGGGGTGTCGGGGTGCGAAACCCCCTGTCCCGCAGGTCGCCCGGCCTGACAGCATGCGGCCATGACCCCGACCACTGGAAACCCGGCCCCCGTACCCTCCCCGCTCCCCGCCCCCGCCCGCGACAGCCTGCGCGGACTCGCGCTCGGCGACGGGTTCGGGGAGCGGTGGTTCTTCCACGAGAACCGGGAGGCGATCGCGATGATCCGGCGCCGGGCGATCGGGGTGGAGCCGGAGTGGCACTGGACCGACGACACGCAGATGGCGCTCGGCGTGGTGCGGGTGCTCGCGCTGGCGGGCCGGGTCGACCAGACGTCCCTGGCCCGGGAGTTCGCCGCGAACTTCGACCCCTCGCGGGGGTTCGAGCTGTTGCCGGTGGAGTGAGCGTGGGTACGGGAAGGTGCGTGTGAGTGTGTTTCGGGTGCGGGGCACTGGTCTGTTCCAGGGTGTGGGAACGGTGGTTCTTGCTGCGAATGGGTGACCTGGTGGGGTGTGGCTCGTTGGGGGTGGTGTTCGGGGAGTGCCGGGGTGGGGGTGGTGCGCGGGTGGGCGGGTTGCGGGAGTTGGCGGTGCCGTTCGTGGTGCCGCCCGCGGCGGGGGTGGCGATCCGGGACCGGCTCAAGGAACTGACCGAGCGGGACGTCGAGGTGCTGCGGCTGGTTGGGGGGCATCTCGGCGCGGTGGCGGGGCGGGATCTGCGGGCCCGGTGTGCGGACGGGCTGGAGCATGATGCAGCCCGGTGGGCGCGGCGCAAGCGGGCGGTGACCGCGGTGGCGTCGTCGAGGTGGGCGGGTGCGATCACCAAGGCCAGCCACGATCAGTGGGCGCTGGCCCGGCGCGGACAGGTCGCGCACCTGCGCTCCCTGGAGACCGGGATCGCGGTGTTGGAGCAGCGCCTCGCGCTGCCGCTGGGCGCGCGGGGCGAGAAGGGCCGGCCGGGCGGGTACCGTACGCGTCGCGAGTGGCACGCCAAGTCCCGCCGCCTCGGCGTGCTCAAGGCCCGTCTGGAGCGGGCCCGTGCCGCGTGGGAGGCGGGGCGGGTGCCAGTGGTACGGGGCGGGAAGAAGCTCCTGCACGCGCGTCACCATCTCGCGGCGGCCGGGCTGGACGAGGAGACCTGGCGTCGACGCTGGCAGGCGAAGCGCCGCTTTCTGCAGGCGGACGGGGAGTCGGGGAAGAGGTTCGGCAACGAGACGATCCGGGTCAGCCCGGACGGCGAGGTCTCGGTCAGACTCCCGGCTCCGCTGGCCCATCTGGCCAACACCGTGCACGGCCGGTATGTGCTGTCCGGGCGGGTGGCGTTCGCGCACCGGGGCGAGCAGTGGCGCGACCGCGTCAGCGTGCACCGGGCGGTCGCGTACCGCATCCACGAGGATCCGGTGCGCGGCCGCTGGTATCTGACCGCCTCCTTCACCACGCCCGCGCCGGTGGTGCTGCCGCTGGCGGCGGTCCGCGAGCGGGGCCTGGTCGGGGTGGACATGAACGCCGACCACCTGGCCGCCTGGCGCCTCGACACCCACGGCAACCCGGTCGGTGCCCCACGCCGCTTCGGCTACGACCTGACCGGCCCCGCCACCCACCGCGACGCCCAGCTCCGCCACGCCCTGATTCGGCTGCTGCACTGGGCCCAGCGCCATGGCCTGGCCGTCGCGGTGGAGGATCTGGACTTCACGGACGCCAAGAGCCGGGAGCGGCACGGGCGCAAGAAGCGCTTCCGGCAGCTGGTCTCGGGGATGCCGACCGGCCGGTTGCGCGCCCGCCTGGTGTCCATGGCCACCACCCTGGGCGTTGCGCTGGTCGCGGTCGATCCGGCCTACACCTCGAAGTGGGGCGCCCAGCACTGGCAGAAACCACTCACCACCACCAAGCGCAAGACGACCCGCCACGACGCGGCAGCGGTGGCGATCGGCAGACGCGCCCTGGGGCATCCGATCCGGCGACGGACGGCACCGCCCCCGCACGACCAGAGCGATCGTGCGGGGCATCGGACCGTCCAGGCCCGACCGGACACCTTGGGGCGTGAGGGAAACCGCCCACCCGTCCCGGGACCCCGCACGCGATGCGGGCCATCCGGGCAGGATGCGAAAGCGGTCGACCAGAACACCCAACACCGTTCGGGATGTTCGGCTGAGCATGACTCCTGGCAACAGGATTCACTCCCGCTCAGTTACTAGGAACGGTACGGGTACGGGATGCACGTCCTGCTGCCGAAGCTGGCGGAGGACCCCGGCGGCTGGGCGCGGTACGCCCGTACGCTCTTCGACGGCCAGGGCAGCCTCGGCAACGGCGCGGCGATGCGGGTCGCCCCGCTCGGGGCGTGGTTCGCGGACGAGCCGGAACGGGTCGCGTACGAGGCCGCGGCGTCCGCAGAGGTGACCCACGCGCACCCCGAGGGGGTGGCGGGCGCGGTCGCCGTGGCGCTGGCGGCGTCGGTGGCGGCGGCGAGCCGCGGCGGGGAGGCCCCCGCACCCGGGGAGCTGTTCGAGGCGGTGGCGTCGGCCACGCCCGAGGGCCGGATACGCGACGGCGTACACGCGGCGGCCGAACTCCCCCTGGACACGCCCGCGTGGAAGGCGTCGGACATCCTCGGCAACGGCTCGCGCATCACCGCGGCGGACACGGTCCCCTTCGCCCTCTGGTCGGCGGCCCACCACCTCGACGACCTCCCGGGCGCCCTGTGGACCACGGCGGAGGGCCTCGGCGACGTCGACACGACCTGCGCGATCACGGCGGGCGTCGTCGCCTCCCGCACGGGGGTGTCGCCCGTCCCGGCCGAGTGGCTGAGGCGGTGCGAACCGCTGCCGGAGTGGGTGGGGTGAGGCTGCCCTACAGGGCGGAGGTGTCGAGCTCGAGGTCGAAGGGCCCGGGGAGACGGATCGACGTGCCGAAGGGGTGGGGGCCGTCGACCTTGGTGTAGCCGAGCTCCCCGGGTTCGGCGAAGAGGGTGCAGGAGCGCTCTTGGCGGTCCACCAGGAGATAGAGGGGGGCGCCGTACTCGGCATAGCGTCGGCGTTTGACGATGCGGTCGGTGTCGCAATTGGACTTGGAGGTGATCTCGACGACGAGAAGGCTCTGGTCGGGAAGAAGGGCTGTGGCGTCGTCGGCCAGGTCAGCGGGGACGACGGCGATATCGGGGATGTACCAGTTGTTCGTACCGGGGAGGTCCAGGTTCCCCGAGGCCGCGATGCATCCCAGACGGTCTGCGGCTGGTTCGATCTGCCGACGGATCTTGACCGCCACCGACTCGTGGGCCCAGGACGGGGTCACGGGCGTGATCACTCCTTCGACGATCTCCACCCGGTCCCCCCGGATGTGCTGAATCGCGTACTTCAGCGCGGTCTCGGGGTCGTCGGCTGCGTAATCGCGCGGCTGGGCGCTCATCGGTCCTCCATCGAGCCTGGTCGTTGCAGCATGGCGACAGCATCCGGTGTACAGCAAGCAACGACGCCGGGTGGGGTGCTACCTCCGGGATCACCCCATCGAGGCACCGTCCGCCCCGATCCGCTCCCCGATCCGCTCCGGCAGGGGATACGCGCGCTCCGCCGGAAGCAAGGCCGAGGCCGCCGCCAGGTCGCCCTCACGGACCAGGGCGTGGACCTGCCGCGCCAGCGGCGTGACGTCCTCGATGGACACCGTCCACTCATCGACGTATCGATGAACCGCCTCACCGCTGAGCCCGAGTTGGAGGGACCGGTACGGAAGCGAGCGCAGGCGCAGGTCGCGTTCCGGGTCCCACTGGACCCGGGCGCAGGACGAGCGCAGGGCGGCCTTCCATTCGTCCTTCGTGGCGTGCGACCCCGCCCGGTAGCCGCTGAGCACCGCCCGGCCCAACGCCCACTCGAAGCCCTCACGCCGCAACGTGACCGCCAGCACGGTCTCCTGCCCCTCGGCCCGGCCCCAGTCGCACCGGTACATCATCCACAGGAACGAGGGCTTGACCCACGTCATCCTCCCCCGCCGGAACCCCGCCCCGAACCGCCCCGTGCGGGCGGCCGGTTCGCCGATCTGCGGGTTGTACGCCTGGTACACGGTCACGGTCTCGTCGGTGTGCGAGGCGCGGATCTGGCGTTCGGGGATGTCCATGGGCGTTGATGCTTCCCGCTGTACCGGCCGCGGCGCCAGGGGATTTCCGTTCGTCAGTGGAGTAGACCACAGGCATTCCCACAACCCTGCCGGAAACCCTGGACATCGAGGTCTGTACCAGTTTATGAAGAGGTCTGCCTGCGGCGTACACGGACAGCGTGACGAAGCGGCGCCTGCACCCCGGACCGCCCTGGAGAGGAACTTCCATGTCCTTCGAGCCCATCTACATAACCCGCCGGAGCGCCCTGCGGGCCGGCGCCGGTGCGGCCGCCGTCCTCGGTGTCGGGGCGGGGCAGGTCGCCGCTGCGGGCGGGGCCTCGGCCACCTCGATCGACCCCACCGACACGTCGTTCATCATGAGCTGCGACGACTGGGGCGCCCGGCCGCCCGCGTTCCCGCTGTCGACCCGGACCGGGTCCACCCGGCGGATCGTGGTGCACCACATGGCGTTCCCGAACACCATGGACTTCTCCATGGAGGCGGCCATCGCCTGCGCCGAGCGCGTCCAGCACATCCACATGGACCTCAACGGCTGGTCCGACACCGGCAACCACTTCAGCATCAGCCGCGGCGGCTATGTGATGGAGGGCCGCCACGGCAGCCTCGACGCGCTCGAGGACGGCGGCTACCAGATCGTCAGCGCGCACGCCGTCGGGCAGAACACCCAGTCGATCGGCATCGAGAACGAGGGCACGTACATCGACGAGCTGCCCACCGGGAAGCTCTGGTGGTCGCTGGTCAAGCTCTGTACCACCATCTGCACCCAGTACGGCTTCGGCGCCCAGAACATCACCGGCCACTGGGACTGGAACAACACCCAGTGCCCCGGCGCCAAGTTCTACTCCACCTTCCCGCTGCTGCGCCTGCACGTCGCCAAGCGCCTCGGCCAGGACCCGGCGAGCATCCCGGCCCGCACCTGGCCCGACACCTTCACCTCCTGCGCCGGCGCGACGGTCCGTACGCTGCAGCACCTGCTCAACACCCAGGGCTTCAACCTCAAGGCGGACGGCGCCTTCGGCTCCGGCACGCTGGCCGCCGTGCGCGCGTTCCAGACGGCGCACGGCTTCCCCACCGCCTCCGACGGCACGATGACCGGCCCCACCTGGGAGGCGCTGGCGCCGGAGATCGGCATGGGCGACACCGGCTCCGCCGTGCTGGCCGTGCAGTCGATCCTGGCGAGCAAGCTGTACGACCTCAAGGTGAGCGGCACGTTCGACCGCCAGACCTGGGTCGCCGTCGCCAAGCTGCAGGCCCTGCACGGCATCCGGGTCACCGGCCGGGTGGACCTGAGCACCTGGTGCGCCGCGCTCGGCGGTGTGGTGGAGGAGAACTTCCGCGGGCTGAAGGGCCAGGCCGGGCTGGAGAGCACCGCGACGGCGGAGGACTCGCTCGTGCTGCCGGACTTCGAGGCCCTGCCGCCGGTGGTCGTGCCCGAGGGCGTCGTGGCCGCCGACGCCGTGGAGACGCAGTTCGAGGAGGTCCCGGTCGACCAGGACGTCCAGTTCACGGCCACGTCGGCCCGCCGGTGGGCGCCGAGTTCGGCGGGCTCCAGATCGACCTGGGCGACGACGGTCTTCTCGCCGACGAGTG
>NZ_JBFAXR010000121.1:0-25702 GCF_040680895.1 Streptomyces sp. NPDC051940
TCACGCGCCCCGGCCCGCCGGGCGAAGTCGTCGGAGTCGGGCGAGGACTTCTCCGATATCGAGGCGATCCTGCGCGGGTGCGACGGCTCGACCGGCGTCAGGCCACCGGTACGAAGCGCGTCGTTCCCGAGCCGGTCTCGAAGACGGCCCTGCCGTCCCGGGTGCCGAGGTAGCGCGCGTCGCCCTCGCCGACCGCGCGGTAGGCGACCCCGCCGGCCGCGGGCAGCTCCACCCGCGCCACGACGTTCACCGGCACCTCGACCGAGGCGTTCACCGCGCCCCCGTCCCGCGTCCAGGACAGCGACACCGGCACGCGCTGGGTGTGCACGGTGCCCGAGGCGTACCGCAGTCCCTCCGCCGGGGGCACGATCCGGACCGTCGCCCCGCCGGGGGCGCCGGGGCGTACGCCCAGCAGGGTCTCGGTGACGTCGACGGCGGCCTGGGCGCCCCAGCCGTGCGACTGGCTGTGGTTGCTGCCCGCGTCGAGCGTCCACGCCTCCCAGGTGAAGGTGGCGCCCTGGTCGAGGATGTTCGCCCAGCCCAGGTCGTCCTTCGCGGTGAGCAGGCGCAGTACGGCGTCCGGCCGGTCCGCCTCGGACAGCGCCTGCAGCAGCCGGTGCGCGGTCATCGGGCCCTGCTTCATGCCCATGGCCGCGATCCGGTCGGCCAGCCGGGCGTGGTCCTCGCGCGGTGCGACGCCGAAGGCCATGGCGTACGACGTGGAGTGCTGGCCCTGGTGCGCGCTCTGGGTGCCGTCGGCCTTGAGCCCGTCGACGTACATCCCGTCCGCGGCGCGCAGCCTGGCGTTCATGGCCGCGACCAGCCCCTGCTGGGCGCCGCGGTAGCCGGCGCTCTCGGCGGCGGGCCGGCCGAGCTCCTGCGCCATGTCGGCCGTCCGGCGCAGGACGTCCACGCCGAGGGCGTTGATGACCGTGCGGGCGGCGGTGTCCATGTCGTAGCCGAAGCGGCCGGGTTCGGGCCAGTCGACGATGCCGTAGCGGTAGGCGCCGCTGCCGCCGGTCAGGTTCGTCACCAGCCCGGCGGTCGGTCCGTCGGCGGGGATGTGGCGCAGCACGTACTCCGCGGTGGCGCGGATCGACTGGTACGCCTCGGCGAGGAGCTCCCGGTCGCCCGTAACGGTGTAGTAGCGCCACACCCAGTCCACGAACATCTCCGTGTAGTCGGGGATGTCCCGCTTGCCGTCGCCGTTCGGGTACACGGCGTTGTAGCGGCCCGCGTCGGCGCCCGAGTTCCAGTAGCGCCGCTGCGAGTCGAGGAACTCCCGGATGGCCTGGCGGGTGGCGGTGCGCTCGCGGAACCCCTGCATGGTGGCGTACGAGATGTTCGCGGCGTCCCCGAGGAACTGGCCCTTCTCGCGCGTCGGCGTGTCCACGAACTGCTCCTGGACGGAGTTCAGCGCCGAGTGCTGCAGCAGCTCCCAGACCTGGTCCAGCGTCTCGTCCGAGCTGCGGAAGCTCGCCTCGCCGTCGTTCGGTACGGCGGTGTACACCACGGTCGCGGAGACGTCGTCCGCGTCGAACTCCTCCTGCGCGCCGGGGATCTCCAGATAGCGGAAGCCGAGGTGGGTGAAGGCCGCGTAGTCCTGCGGGCCGTCCTTCTGGATGTACGGGAAGGACATGTTCGTCCCCTGGGTGGCCAGCGAGGACGTGGCCACGCGGCCGGTGCCGGTCAGTTCGTAACCCGTCCGCAGCGGTACGGTCCGGCCCGCCTGCCCGGCGTCGAAGTGCACGGCGGGACGGGCGGGTACGACCTTGCCGAAGTCGGCGACGACCGTGCCGTCGGCGGCGGTCAGCAGGCGCACGGGGTGGACCCGGGTCTCCTCGACCCGCGTCTCCTGGCCGGTGAGGTGCGTGAACGGGGCGGCCGGGTGGGCGCCGACGCCGGTGGCCGGCTGCCAGCCGCCGTCGTCGAAGCCCGGCTCCGACCAGCCGTCGATGACGCCGCGCGCGTCCTGCTGGTCGACGCGGTCGCCCT
This sequence comes from Streptomyces sp. NPDC051940, assembly GCF_040680895.1. Classification (NCBI taxonomy): domain Bacteria; kingdom Bacillati; phylum Actinomycetota; class Actinomycetes; order Kitasatosporales; family Streptomycetaceae; genus Streptomyces; species Streptomyces sp. NPDC051940. Next base: position 1,996 of record NZ_JBFAXR010000121.1, read on the forward strand.
CGCCGTTGCGCCGCGGGGCGTCGGGGGTGAAGCGGGTGTCGCGGGTGACGCGCCAGCCGGATCCGGTGGTGACGGTCTCGGTGCTGCCGTCGGCGTGCTCGATCACCAGCTTGTGCAGCAGCCCCCGTTCGCCGGCCGGCCGGCCCTGGCCGCCGCCGTACCAGTGGTAGCGCACCCCGATGGCCAGGGGCTTGCCGGCCTTGACCAGGTCGGTGACGTCCGCGGCCTGGTAGTAGCCCTCGCCGGGGTACGCGAACGAGGTGCCGCGGTCCGCGCGGCGGCCGTTGAGGAACAGCTCGTACGTGTGGTTCGCGGCGGTGTAGGCGCGGGCCCGGACGACCGGGCTGTCCCCGACCTGGGTCTCGGTGCGGGCGAGGGTGTAGTCGTCGGCCTCGGTGGAGGTCCGGCGTATCCACTCGGCGCCCGACCAGTCGCCGTCGCCGAGGCCGGTCTCGAACACCGCGGACCGCGCGTACGGGGACGCCTGGCCGGCGCGGTCCCAGGTGCGGACGGTCCAGCGGTAGGCGGTCCCGGGGGCCAGCTCCGGGCCTCGGTAGGGCACGTAGGACTGGGTGTCGGCGGTGGTCCGGCCGCTGTCCCAGACGGGTTCGCCGTCGCCGGCGCGGGTGACCCTGATCCGGTACGCGGTCTGGATCTCCCCGGGGTCGGGATCCCGGGGGAGCCAGCCGAACAGCGGCGCGCCCTCGACGTTCAGCGGGGCGGCGACGTCGTCGACGGTGAGGGAGCCGGGGGCGGTGGGCGGGACGTTGACGCCCTGACCCGCGTCGGTCGCCTCGGCGGCGGATCCCATGGTCATGGCGAGCGTGGCGGCCGAGACGACCGCGATCGTACGGACGGCTGAAGGGTGGCGCATCGGTGCTCCCACCTGATTGAAACGTTTTAATCAAGGACGTGCCCTCACGCTATGAGAGCGCTTGCTACGCGTCAAGGGCGACGGGGCGGCGACTCGGTGCGGTCACCTGGGGGCGGGGTGGGGGGTGTTGGGGGCGTGCGGCCGTATCGCGGGCCGCGGCGGGGGCCGTGGGCGCCGTTGTCCCCGCCGCCGGACGTGCTGCGGCGCGGCGAACCTGCGGAGCGCTTTCGGGGCAAGGGCCACGCGCCGGGTGCGGTCCCTGCCGGGGAGGCGGACGAGGCTTTGCCGCGTGGGCTCGTCGCCGTACGGGGCCCGGTGCTCGGGGCTCGGTGCCGGGTGCTCGGGGCTCGGGGCTCGGCCGAGTCCGCGGCGTCGTCGTACGGCGTGCGGGCGGGGTGGAGACCGTGGCGTCGCCGGGGTGTGTCGGGCGCGGTCGAGCCCGTGGCGTTCGTCTTGCGCCGTGTCCGGCGCGGTCGGGGTCGCCAGGCCCGGGTCCGGTGCCGGCCGCCGTCGCGCAGTGGGGCGGTCGCCTGTGAGCCCGCCCCACTGCGTGGGACGCGGGCCCTGAGGGGCGGTCAGGCCGCGGGGCCGGCGCCGCACCGCCGCCCGGCCCGCCGGGTGCAGGCCCGGGCCTGGCGTGACTTAGAGCCTGCCTTTCGGATCTTGCCGGGGTGCGCGCCGCCCGGCACGCGCTCCCCCAAGCTCTCAACTCCGCGTATCGCTGAGTGCTCCGAGGGGGGAGGATCCTCCCGTGTCCCAGCCGCGACCGCAGTTGCCGAAGCCCGAGTTGGTCTCGACGCTCGTCGGAGCCTTGCCGGAGATTCCCACCCGGATTGCTCTCGATCCCCGGGAGACCCGCGTCCCCGGGGTTTCGTCGCCGGGTGAACCGTTGCGACGCGAAAGACCCGGACCGCCTTCCCCGAGCGGTGGGACACGATGAGCGGATCCGATCTGGCGCTGGACCTCAATTCAGCACGCGGAACGCCGGAATCGCCGGGGTTCACGACGCCTCACGGCGCCGACCCCACCGTCATCGCCCTTGCCGAGCGCGACGGGCGTGCGGTTCAGGTGCTCGGTCTGCCGAGTGGCTACCATGTGACCTTCTGGTCGAACGGGAAGGACCAGGGCCGGGGCCTTGCGTCCGACACGGCCTCGGTGGTCGGCGCCACGGCTGTATGGCTGAGGGGCGTGGGCTTGGAGCAACTGGCCGAGCGGTATCGGTTCGTGTCGTTCTCCGGGTTGGACCTTGCCCGTGAACGGGGGAACGCCCGAGCCTTCCAGTGGGCGAGCCTGGCGGACGAGAAATCCTCCGTCTACACCGAGCTCATCCGTGTGGCCGCCGAGGACCCGGTCCTCAGCCGCCTCTTTCCGCGTCTCGGCCACAAGTTCGTGCTGTTCGCCGACGAGGATGCCGAGTCGCCGATCGCAACGGTGTTCGCGCTCGGGGGGCATCGTTACCGGATCTATTCCTCCGCGGAGGGCGAGATCGAATTCGAGGGCCAGGCGACGGCGACCGTTGCCTACCTCGTTCGACGAATGAAGTAGAGCGATCACTCTCCGCGGGGATCGGCTCGCCCCGCTCTTCGGCATCCCCGAGTCGGCGGCCGACCGCATCATCGACCATCTCGGGCCGTCGCAGGCTCATCGTTGAACGTTTCAATCTTGGATGATCCCGCCACGTCCGCGTCATTGACCAACCCGAACGGTGAGGTCTAATCTCCCGGTTACTTGATTGAAACCTTTCATGAACGGTGAATGTCATGCCCCGAGACCTCCCGCGCCGGCGCCTCCTGCAGGTCGGCGGTGCCGCCGCCGCCTCGGTCGTCCTGTCCCGGCCGTGGCCGGCCGCCGCGAGCCCCGCCGCCGCCAGCCCGGCCACCGCCAGCCCGGCCGCCGCCGCGGCCGGAGGAGGCGCGCAGCCGCCCGCCCCCACCGGGATGCTGGCCGACCTGATGCCCCAGGGTCTCGGCGTGGACGCCGGACGCACCGTGCGCTTCAGCTGGCAGCTCCCCGGCTCCGGTGCCGGGGCGCCGCAGAGCGCCTACCAGCTGCAGCTCGCCGCGAGGCCGGGCGCGTTCGAGGACGACGACCTCGTATGGGACTCCGGCAAGGTCACGTCGGCCGACTCCGTCGCCGTTCCCTACACGGGACCGTCCCTCGAGCCGCGCACCGCCTACTGGTGGCGGGTGAGCAGCTGGGGGAGCGAGCGATCCGCGTGGTCGCAGCCGGCGCTGCTGGCCACGTCGGTCGAGGACGAATGGACGGCCGAGCCCATCTGGGCTCCGGCCGGCAGGACCCTCGCGGACGGCACGCTCACCGCCCGCCTCAAGATCACTTCCGTCGCCGCCGGCCTGTGGTTCCGCGCCGCGAGCACCGGCAGCAACTACCTCTGGCAGCTGCGCGCGGGAAGCACCGGCGTACTGCGCAAGCACGTCTGCGTCAACGGCACGTACACCGTCCTCGCCGAGGTCCCCCTGCCGTTCGCCGTCACCCCCGGCGAGTGGCTGGACTTCGCCGTCACGATGAGCGGTCCCACCTTCACCACCACCGTGAACGGCACCGTCGTCGACACCACCACCGACACCCGGTACGCAAGCGGCAACGTCGGCCTGCGCAACGGCTCCACCGAGGCGCAGACCTACGACCGGATCACCTTCACCGACGCCGACGGCACGGTCCTGCTCGACGACGACTTCACCTCCGACAAGGGCACCTTCAGCGCCGGCTCGATCGCCAACGGCGTACTGACGTTCCCCACCGGAGCCTCGTCCCTCTCGTCGTACGGCGACGACGGCAGCTGGGCTCTGCTGCGCACCGAGTACACGCTGCCCGACAAGGAGATCGCGGCCGCGATCCTCTACGCCGCGGCGGACTCCCCCTCCCCCGGCCGCCAGTACGTCGCCAAGATGTGGAGCAACGGCGACGTGGTGGGCTACACCTCGGTGCGCTCGGGCGAGGGGACCGCCTACCACGTCCTCGACATCACCGGCACCGTCCGTGCCGGACAGGCGAACGCCCTGGCCGCGCTCTGCAACACCACGACGTCCAGGAAGTTCCTGGCGCAGCTGGAGATCACCTACGCCGACGGATCCCGGGCGACCATCGGGTCCGGCGGCACGTGGAAGGCCCGCCGCCAGGCAGGCATGCTCCCTCCGCGGGGAAGCGCCGGCAGCAGCTTCTACACGGCCCCTCAGGAGTACTGGGACCTGCGCCGCGAGCCGACCGGCTGGACCGAGGCCGGCTACGACGACGGTGACTGGGAACGCCCCGCGTCCCGCACCGCCATCGACGGACTCGCCCCCGCCCGCCTCGAGCCGGTCCGTCTCCACGACGTCGTACCCGTCTCGGTCACCGAGGTCGCCGAAGGGCGCTGGCTGGTTGACCTCGGCCGGGAGATCGTCGGCGGCCTGTCGATGCGCGTGACGGGCAGGGCCGGGGACACCGTCGACGTACGCCTGGGCGAGGAGCTCAACCCCGACGGCACCGTCAAGTACGTTCTGCGCGCCGGGAACACCTATCGCGAGGTATGGACGCTGCGCGACGGAGCGCAGCGCTTCGAGCACTGGGGCTACCGTGGCTTCCGCTGGGCCGAACTGCGTACGACGGCCGACCTCTCGCAAGCCGTCGTGACCGGACGCGCGTGGAAGGCGGACTGGGACGGCGCGGCCTCCGCCTTCAGCAGCTCCGACCCCGCACTCGACCGCGTCTGGGACCTGTGCCGCTACTCCATCGAAGCCACGCGCGGCGACCTCTACGCAGACACGCCCACCAGGGAGCGCGGCCCATACGAGGGCGACGCCCTGATCAACCAGCTCTCCGAGTACGGCGTCCAGCGCTCCTACGCACTCGCCCGGTGGTCCAACGGCTATCTGGTCCGCAAGGGCACCTGGCCCACCGAGTACCGCCTCATGTGCGCGCTCTCCGCGTGGGAGGACTATCTCGCCACCGGCGACGACAGGCAGCTGGCCGAGGACTACGACCTCCTCGCCGCGAAGAACCTCACCCCGTACCTGGGCGCCGACGGCCTCGTCCACAAGGAACCCGGCTCCAGCAGCCGGGACCTCGGCGACCTCGTCGACTGGCCGGTGACGAACCGCGACGGCTATGTCTTCACCGACGTCAACACCGTCGTGAACGCCTTCCAGTACGCCGCCTTCGACGCCCTGGCCAAGTGCGCGGCCGCACTGCGCAGGACCGACGACGCCCGGCAGTACCGCGGGCGCGCCGACACCCTCGCCGCGGCCATGTGCGGCACCCTGCTCGACGGCGCGGCGGGCCGGTTCGTGGACGGTGCGGGAACCACCCACAGCGCCCAGCACGCCACCGCCTTCCCCGTCGCACTCGGAGTCGCGGACTCCCTGCCCGACGACGTACGGCGCAGACTCGGCGACACACTGGTCGCGGGCGGGATGAAAGTGAGCGTCTACGGAGCGCAGTTCCTCCTCGACGCGCTCTTCCGGCTCGGCCGCTCCGACGCGGCCATCCGGCTCATGACGTCCACCGCGACCAACTCCTGGCTGCACATGCTCGACGGGCTGAACGCCACGATCGTCACCGAGGCGTGGGACCCCGCGCTGAAGCCCAACATGACCTTCTCCCACGCCTGGGCCTCCGCGCCCGCGAACGTGGTCGCCCGGCACGTGCTCGGCGTCCAGATCACCAGGCCGGGGGCGGAGGAGTTCCTGATCCGGCCGAGGACCGGTGCCCTGACCGAGGTCAGGGGAACCGTGCCGTCCGTGCGAGGTCCTGTGTCGGTCCTCGTGCACCGGGACGAGGACAGCCATCAGGTCCGGGTCACCCTGCCGCCCAATTCCAGGGGTGTGGTGGAGGTGGAGATCGGCACCGCCGATCCCCGGGACTACCAGGTCGCCGCCCCCGCGCCCGGAGGGCGGGGAAGCGCGGGCGTGACGTGGTCGACCGACACCACCGGGACCGTGCTGCGGATCGGGCCGGTCGGCGCGGGCACCACCACGGTGGCGCGCGTACGGTCCTGAGCCCCGGTGCCGCCGGGTCGCTCCGTACGAACGTCCCTTACGGCCGAAGCCCCGCCAGCACCAGGTCCACCGCCGACTCGGCCCAGTCCGGGGGCGGTGCGCTGGTGGCCATGTAGCCGGCGTAGTACGGGCCGAGCAGGGCGGAGACCGCCGCCTCGAGGTCGGAGCCGCGGCGGATCTCGCCCCGGTCGGCGGCCTGTTCGAGCACGTCGCGCAGCAGGGCGCGCCGGGGGAGCACCGTGCGCTCCCGGAGCAGGGCCAGCAGCTCCGGGGTGTGGGCCTCCTCGGCCAGGCAGGTGCCGATGAGGGCCATGCCCCGTACCCGCTCCACCGTGGCGGCGAAGTCGCGCAGCACGGCCACCAGATCCGTCCGGGTGTCGCCGCTCGCCGGTGGCGCGTCCGCCATGCGCAGTGCGGCCAGGGCGGCGGTGAGCAGGTCCGCCTTGGTCTTCCAGCGCAGATGGATCGTGGACTTGCTGACCTGCGCCGCCGCCGCCACCTGGCTCAGGCTCATCCGGGTGTAGCCGTGCGACGCCAGCAGCTCCAGGGCGGCCCGCAGGATCGCGGCGTCCTTCTCCGCGGACCTCGGCCGCCCGGCGCCGCGGTTGGTGCTCGTGTCGCTCATCGGGACGAACCGGCCACCTGGATGTGGAAGTTGAAGTCCGAGTGGCCGAACGCGCCGTACAGGCGCAGCCAGACCGGGAGCAGCATCTCCGTGCCGCGGGCGGTCTCGATGCCGCCGAGGTCGAGGACGGCGTGCTGCGGCCAGCCGATGGAGACCAGCAGTTCGGTCACGGCCTTCTTGGCGCCGTCGTCGTCGCCCGAGACGAACACGTTGTGCTCGCCCGCGACCAGGGACGGGTCCATCATGATCGCGCAGTTCATGGTGTTGAGCGTCTTGACGACCTTCGCCTCGGGGAAGGCGCGCTGGAGCTGCTCGCCGAGGCTGTCGGTGTTGACCGGGTTCAGCGAGGGCGGGACGCCCTGGGAGAAGTCCAGGGGGTTGGAGATGTCGATGAGCACCTTGTCGGCGAGGTTCGCCGCGCCCGCCGCCTCGAGGGTCTGCAGGCTGGCCGCGCCCTGGGTGGCGTTCACGACGGCCTCGCCCCAGGCGGCGGCGTCGGCGAAGGACTCCAGCCGGATCTGCCCGTGGTCGGCGAGCCACTCGGAGAACGGCACGTTGCCGAAGTGGTCCGGTTCGGTGCGGGCGAGGGTGGCCTCGGGGTCGCGGGTACCCACGGCGACCTCGTGGCCGAGGGCGGCGAGCCGGGCGGCGACGGTCCGGCCGACGATGCCGGTGCCGAGGACTGCGTAACGCATGGAGGTGGTCCCTTCCATCGAGCGGGGATCGGGTGCTGCGCTGTCACTCCTAAAACTAAACCGAGTGGTTCGGTATTTCAAGGGCTCGTTCTACGAGGGTGTCTTCCCCGGCGGCGACGTACTGGCGGAGAAGGTCGCCGGGCTCATCGGCTGACCGCCACGGCGGCGATGACGCTGGGGTTCGCGTCCCTGTTCGTGGCGTACGCGGCGGGGATGGGCCTCGTCGTGGGTGCCGCCTCCCTGACGGTGGCCCTCACCCGCAGCACGGCCGTCGCCCGGCTGCGCCGCGTGGGCGCCTGGGCGCCGCGGATCGGCGGGGGACTGCTGCTCGCGGTGGGGGCGTACGTCGCGTACTACGGCTGGTACGAGATCCGCGCCCGGCGCGATCCCGCACTGGCCGACCCGGTGATCGACGGTGCGGGCGCGGTGCAGCGGGCGCTCGCGGACCGGGTCGACGGGGTGGGGCCGGGGCCGCTTGCGGCGTTCGTCGCGGTGCTGCTCGTCGTATCGGCGCTGGTGGCCCGCCGCCGGCACCGCCGCCGGTCCGCGGCGGCCGACGCGTAGCCTCAGGCAGCTCCGGTCGCGGTGTGGCCCGGGGCCGGGGCTTGCCGGGTCGCCGCCCACGAGGCGAGGAGGCGCAGGCCCTCCTCCGACGGTGAGCCGGGTTCGGCGGCGTAGACGGTCAGGGTGAGGCCGGGCTCGGCGGCCAGCTCCAGACCTTCGTACGCGAGCGTGAGGTCGCCGACGGCGGGGTGGTGGAACTTCTTGGTGCCGGTGCCGTGGTGGCGTACGTTGTGGGCGCCCCAGCGGGTGCGGAAGTCGTCGCTGCGGGTGGACAGTTCGCCGACCAGGTCGTGCAGCTCCTTGTCGTGGGGGTTGCGGCCCGCTTCCGTGCGCAGGATCGCCACCGTGATGTCGGCGGCCGTGTCCCAGTCGGGGTAGAAGCGGTGGGCGGCGGGGTCCAGGAAGGTGAAGCGGGCGAGGTTGGCCTGGTTGCGGGGGGTGGCGTAGACGTCGCTGTAGAAGGCGCGGGCGAGCGCGTTGGACGCCAGGATGTCCATCCGGCCGTTGCGGACGAACGCCGGGCCCTCGGTGAACGCGTCGAGCGTCCACTGCAGGCTGCGGTGCGGCGTCCACTGCAGGGCGGTGCGGCGGCGCCGGGGGCGGGTGAGGGCGTCGGAGCCGTCCGCGGCCCGGGCCAGGTGCAGCAGATGGGCGCGCTCGGCGTCGTCGAGGCGCAGGGCGCGGGCGACGGCCTCCAGGACGGCGGGGGAGACGCCGGCGAGGTTGCCGCGTTCGAGCTTGGCGTAGTACTCCACGCTCATGTCGGCGAGGGCGGCCACCTCGCTGCGGCGCAGGCCGGGGACGCGGCGCCGGGGCCCGGAGGGCAGCCCGGCCTGCTCGGGGGTGATCCTGGCGCGCCGCGAGGTGAGGAACGCGCGGACCTCTTGCTGGTTGTCCACCCTTCGACCGTACGCGCGCCGCGCCGCGGGAGGGAGGTACTGCCGGTACACCCATCGGCGGTGACTGGCCGACCGCGGTGAGGAGCGGTTACCTGGATGACGTGGCCCCTTCCCCCCGGCCGCCCCGGCGGCGGGCAGCGAGCCCGCCCCGGCCCCCGTACGTAAGGAACCCTCATGCGCGGCGCAGTGATCCACGCCCCCGGCGACGTCCGTTTCGAGACGCTGGACGACCCGAAGATCCTCCACCCGACGGACGCCGTCATCCGTACGGCGGTCACCTGTGTGTGCGGCTCGGACCTGTGGCGCTGGCGCGGTCTGGAGCCGATCGGCGACCCGCACCCGATCGGGCACGAGTACGTCGGGTTCGTCGAGGAGGTCGGGGCCGAGGTCACGGCCGTCAGGCCGGGCCAGTTCGTGGTCGGCTCGTTCGCCGCCTCGGACAACACCTGCGCGAACTGCCGTAACGGCTTCCAGTCCAACTGCCTGCACCGGGAGTTCATGAGCACCTGCCAGGCCGAGTACGTACGCATCCCCAACGCCCAGGGCACCCTGGTCGCCACCGACGAGGTGCCGGGCGAGGAGCTGTGGCCCGGTCTGCTGGCCGTCTCCGACGTCATGGGCACGGGTTGGTGGGCCGCCGACGCGGCCGAGGTCGCGCCCGGCTCCACCGCCGTGGTGGTCGGCGACGGGGCCGTCGGCCTGTGCGCGGTGATCGCCGCGAAGCAGATGGGCGCGGAACGGATCATCGTGATGAGCCGCCACGAGCCCCGGCAGAAGCTGGCCCTGGAGTTCGGCGCCACCGACATCGTCGCCGAGCGCGGCGACGCGGGCGTGGCGCGGATCAAGGAGCTCACCGGCGGAATCGGCGCCGACAGCGTGCTGGAGTGCGTCGGCACCGCCGAGGCCATGCGGCAGGCCCTGCACTCGGCCCGCCCGGGCGGCAGCGTCGGCTTCGTCGGCGTCCCGCACGACGTGGCCGTCGACGGGCAGGAGCTGTTCTACTCCCACGTCGGACTGCGGGGCGGCCCCGCCCCCGTACGCCGCTACCTGCCCGACCTGATCGAGCTCGTCCTGAGCGGCCGGATCGACCCGGGCCGGGTCTTCGACCTCACCCTGCCGCTGGAGCAGGTCGCCGAGGGCTACCAGGCGATGGACGAACGCCGCGCCATCAAGGCCCTCCTCAACCCCTGACCCGGGCACCCGCCCACCCCCGGCCACTCCCCGAACGCAGCAAGGAACAGACCCATGGAGCACATCACCTCGACGCCGACGGCCAAGGGCCCGGCCGAACGGTTCACCGGCGACGTCTACCTCAACGTGATCGAGACGCCGACCAGCCCCGCCAACCTGACGGCGGCCCTGGTCCGCTTCACCCCGGGCGCCCGTACCAACTGGCACTCCCACGCCAACGGCCAGACCCTCCACGTCACCGACGGCACCGGCCTGGTCGGCACCCGCGACGGCAGTGTGGTGCGCGTGAGCGCGGGCGACACCGTGAAGTGCCCCGCCGGCGAGGACCACTGGCACGGCGCCACCGACACGACACTGATGGCACACATCGCCATGGTCGTCGGCGACGGCGAGAGCGACGGCACAACCTGGCTGGAGCCCGTCAGCGACGAGCAGTACTCCCGGGCACTCGCCAGGGGGTGAGCACGGCGTGGGCTTCGCCCCGCTATATGGATATCTGCGAACTATGCAGCCAGGTTCGAGAACACGGCGAGTCGGGCCTCGCAACTCCGCAGCCACCGCTCGCCGTAGAGGAGTTCTCGTTTGATGCTCGCGAAGAACGATTCAGCCGGCGCATCGGCATAGCTCGATCCGAAGCGCACCATGGACCGGCGTATGCCATGTCTCCCGCAAGCCGACGCGAAGGCGGCGGTGCCGCGGTCGGAGTGAAACACGACGCCGTCCACCGCGCACGCCCGGGCGCGGGGCGGTGAAGTCTCGCTGAAGCAGATCGGGAGCCTTTGGCGCGCGGGCATCCGGGATCGTGGTGCGCTTGCCCTTCCGCAGGTGCCGCCCGGAGATCCCGGCCGCCCGCATGAGACGGGCGACGCGCTTGTGATTCACCGCCGGCCCGTCCTCGCGCAGCTCTCGGGTAACGCGGGGCACTCCGTAGGCGCCTTTCGCCTCGCCGTGTATCGCCCGAATCTGCTCGGTGAGCGCCGCATCATCGGCCGCTCGCGCCTGCCGGACCGGTGTCGACCGACGGCACCGTCGGGCCCGGCCCCGGCCCGCGCATCCACTGGCGCAGCGACTCGGGATTGACCCCGAGCTCCCGCGCGACCGAACCGACCGTGCGGCCGCTGGTTCGCACCAGCTCCACCGCGTCCCGCTTGAACTCCTCCGGATACCGGCCAGCACCCACCAGAACACCCCCCGGCGCGACGGTGCACACCATCAGCAGGCGGACCTCGCGCCGTCCGTGGCCGCGGGTGCGCCGCGGTTCAGCAACGGCATCTTCTGCCAGGGCGGTCGGCGCAGTTGGCGGCGGAGCTTCTTCGTAGGGTCGACCGGGCGGCGAGGTGCTGCTGGGCAGGTCGTTTTCCGTCCAGTCTCCCTCCGAACCGGACGTGCGGGTCTCGGCCAGGCCTGGTTCATGACCACGTGAGGGTCGTCGAACTCCAAGTGAGGGTGACGGCCTCGCCGTTGAGGAGTGTGTCTGCGAAGGCGGTGACCTGCCGGACGACGTCCGTGAAGCGTTCGGGGTAGCTGGTTGCGGCGGGGCCTTGCCGGCGGCGCCAGGCGGTGTAGGAGGTCTGGCGGCGCTCGCCGAGGTCGGTGATGGTGGAGCTGAGGGGTTTCAGGGTGATGCCGCGGTGTGTGGCGGTGGCGGTCAGTGCTGTGGTGAGTTCTTGGCCGTCCAGGTCGTTGAGGGTGAGCAAGCGGTAGAGGTCACCGTAGTCGCGGTCGCGGGTGTTGAGGTCGCCGAGTGAGGCAGCGGTGGAGAGTTTCTCGGCGATGACGGTGGCCAGTGGGTAACCGAAGATCTGGAAGCTTTCCTCCGTGAGTTGTTGTGGGTAGTTGATGAGCCGGGGGCCGGGCGTGACGGGGTCGCCGAAGCTGACGTCGAGTTGAAGTTTGAGTCGCGCTCGGGCGAGGGAGGCGGCCATGGACAGGCGTAGGCCGTGGTATTCGTCCTCCTCGCGGATGGGAACCGTCTTGAGCGCCGTGGGATCGAACACGACTCCGTCGTCGCTCTCGGTGGCGGCGATGGCCGCGATCCTGTGGATGATCTCGGTTTCTGTGCCTGGGAACGAGCGGCCGAGGATGTCGATGTCGCGGGTCATTCGACGTGCGCCGAACTGGGCGAGCAGCAGGCCACCCTTGAGAACGAAGTGCTCCCGGCCCAGGGGTGATGAGGCCAGGCGGTAGAGGAACCGTTCGAGGACGTACTCGACCATGACCTCGTCCGTTGACCGGCTGGTGCGGCGGGCCAGGTTGCGCAGGTCGTTGTAGACGCGACCGGCGGTGGTGTCACGGGTGGGGTTGGCCATCAGGCGAGCACGGCCTCTACGGCGGGGCGGACGACGGAGAGAGCGTCCAACTCGCGTGCGACGTGCTGAAGTTCGCCGACTCCGCCGCGCCCGCTCCGGCGCAGGTAGCGGCCGAGCGCGGACAGGGCGAGGGTCTCGCCGAGGCGGCTGCGGTGGCGCATCGCGTCGACGACGCTGCGGGCCGCGTTGTACATGGGGATGGTCTCTCCCGGGGCTGCTTCGAACCGTTCGATACCGAGGTCGAAGGTCTTCGCGGCGTACTGCGCCACCACGGTCGGCGGATAAGAGATCGTCGGGCGGCGTGTACCGCGCGGCACGGCGATGTGTACTGCTGCGGGGATGTCGTCGATCAGCTCATGCAGGGCCAGGGCGGATTCACCGCACACGACGGCGCGAGGTGCCCGTGCGCACACGGCCAGCAGATCCGCGTGCGCGGTCTCGGGGGCGTCTGCACGCCTGTACACCCCACGGGACAGTTCGTCTATCTCCGCTTCCGTAACCAAGTGCGCCAGATCGCGAGGGGAGAGCAGGGCCTGACGTGCCTGCGCCGTCGTGAATGTGGGGGACAGGCCGGCCAGCCGCTGTTCCAGGCGCGAGTTTTCCGCAGCGTCCATGTATCGAATAGTACCCCTCATGTGGGCCGGGGGGATCGATTTGATACATTCCGTGGTGGGTGAGCGGTGCATCCGGTGTTGATCGCATACCGCAAACCTGCAGGTCAAGAGCTCCTTCCGTGGGGACTTCCCAGGGACTTTTCAGGGACTTCCACGTCTGCGCTCAGGGAGTCTCCAGGGGGCTTTCCACCGCGTAGGAAGGGAAGGCCCTGACAGCGCTGAAAGAAACGAACGCACTGGTCAGGGCCTGTTGACTCAGCACTCGATGACGTTCACCGCGAGCCCGCCCCGCGCCGTCTCCTTGTACTTGACCTTCATGTCGGCGCCCGTCTCCTTCATCGTCTTGATCGCCTTGTCCAGCGAGACGAAGTGCTGCCCGTCGCCGCGCAGGGCCATCCGGGCCGCCGTCACGGCCTTCACCGCCGCCATGCCGTTGCGCTCGATGCACGGGATCTGGACCAGGCCGCCCACCGGGTCGCAGGTCAGGCCCAGGTTGTGCTCGATGCCGATCTCCGCGGCGTTCTCCACCTGCTCCGGCGTGCCGCCCATGATCTCCGCCAGGCCGCCCGCCGCCATCGAGCAGGCCGAGCCGACCTCGCCCTGGCAGCCGACCTCGGCGCCCGAGATCGAGGCGTTCTCCTTGAACAGCATGCCGATCGCGCCCGCGGCCAGCAGGAAGCGCACGATCGCGTCGTCGTCCGTGCCGGGGACGAAGTCGCGGGCGTAGTGCAGGACCGCCGGGATGATGCCCGCGGCGCCGTTCGTGGGGGCCGTGACGACGCGGCCGCCCGCCGCGTTCTCCTCGTTCACCGCCATCGCGTACAGCGTGGTCCACTCCATCGCGTGCTCGGAGCGGTTGCCCTCCGCGCGCAGCTGGCGGGCGGTCTTGGCGGCGCGGCGGCGGACCTTCAGGCCGCCCGGGAGGATGCCCTCCACCGACATGCCGCGGGCCACGCACTCGCGCATCACCCGCCAGATCTCCAGCAGGCCGGCGCGGATCTCGTCCTCCGTACGCCACGCCTTCTCGTTCTCCAGCATCAGCGAGGAGATCGACAGGCCCGTCTCGCGGGCCATCCGCAGCATCTCGTCGCCCGTGCGGAACGGGTACTTCAGCACCGTGTCGTCCAGCTTGATGCGGTCCTCGCCGACCGCGTCCTCGTCGACCACGAAACCGCCGCCGACCGAGTAGTACGTCTTCTCCAGCAGCGGGGCGCCCGCGGCGTCGTACGCGAAGAGCGTCATGCCGTTCGCGTGGTACGGCAGGGAGCGGCGCCGGTGCAGGACCAGGTCCTTGTCGGCGTCGAAGTCGAGGGTGTGGTCCTCGCCTATCTCCGCGCCGAGCAGGTGCAGCCGGCCGGTCTCGCGGATCCGCTCGACCTCCGAGTCCGCCCACTCGACGTTCACCGTGCGCGGGGAGTGGCCCTCCAGGCCCAGCAGCACGGCCTTCGGCGTGCCGTGGCCGTGGCCGGTGGCGCCCAGCGAGCCGAACAGCTCGGCGCGGACCCGGGCGGTGTGCGCGAGCAGACCCTCGTTCTTCAGCCGGCGCGCGAACATCCGCGCGGCGCGCATCGGGCCGACGGTGTGGGACGACGACGGGCCGATGCCGATGGAGAAGAGGTCGAAGACGGAGATTGCCACGGTGGCCGGACTCCCTTGTCCTGTCGTGGGTGGAACGGGGACGGACGCCGGTCCTGCCAGGGGTGGGGCGGGACTGCGGGGCCCGGTGGGCGCCGGGCCGCTCGGCCCGGTGGGCGCCAGGCCGTGAGGGCGGCGCGCTTGACGCCGCCCTCCCACCCAGTGTGCGCCCTGGGCAGGCGGAGGGCGGCATCCGTGCGGTGTGGGCCCGGTTACAGCCCGCGCGACGGCCGCCCGGCTGCGCCGGTTGTCAGTGGTCGCCGATAGCCTGGATGGGGCTTGGCCCCCGGGCGGGCGGGGACCGTTTTACGGGACGGTGCCGGGGCGGGACGACCCGCCCCGGCACCCCCGCCTCACAGACCCGGGTACAGCGGGTGCTTCTCGGCCAGCGCCGAGACGCGGGCGGACAGCGACGCGGCCTTGGCCTCGTCGAAGCCCGGCTTCAGCACCTCGGCGATGACGTCCGCGACCTCGCGGAAGTCCTCCGCCCGGAACCCGCGCGTCGCCAGCGCCGGCGAGCCGATCCGCAGGCCCGACGTCACCATCGGGGGGCGCGGGTCGTTCGGCACCGCGTTGCGGTTCACGGTGATGCCCACCGAGTGCAGCCGGTCCTCGGCCTGCTGGCCGTCCAGCTCGGAGTCGCGCAGGTCGACGAGGACCAGGTGCACGTCCGTACCGCCGGAGAGGACGGAGACGCCCGCCTCGCGCGCGTCGTCCTGCAGCAGGCGCTCTGCGATGATCTTCGCGCCCTCCAGGGTGCGCCGCTGGCGCTCCTTGAACTCCTCGCCGGCCGCGATCTTGAAGGACACCGCCTTCGCCGCGATCACGTGCTCCAGCGGGCCGCCCTGCTGACCCGGGAAGACCGCGGAGTTGATCTTCTTGGCCAGCTCCTGCTTCGACAGGATCACGCCACCGCGCGGACCGCCGAGGGTCTTGTGCGTGGTGGTCGTGACGATGTCCGCGTGCGGCACCGGGTTCGGGTGCAGGCCCGCGGCCACCAGGCCGGCGAAGTGCGCCATGTCCACCATGAGCAGCGCGCCGACCTCGTCCGCGATACGGCGGAACTCGGCGAAGTCCAGCTGGCGCGGGTACGCCGACCAGCCGGCGATGATCAGCTGCGGGCGGTGCTCCTTGGCCAGGCGCTCGACCTCGGCCATGTCGACCTGGCCGGTCTCGGCGTCCACGTGGTACGCGGCCACGTTGTAGAGCTTGCCGGAGAAGTTGATCTTCATGCCGTGGGTCAGGTGACCGCCGTGGGCCAGGTCCAGGCCCAGGATGGTGTCGCCCGGCTTCAGCACCGCGAACATCGCGGCGGCGTTCGCCGAGGCGCCCGAGTGGGGCTGCACGTTCGCGGCCTCGGCGCCGAACAGCGCCTTGATCCGGTCGCGCGCCAGGTCCTCGACCACGTCGACGTGCTCGCAGCCGCCGTAGTAGCGGCGGCCCGGGTAGCCCTCGGCGTACTTGTTGGTCAGCACCGAGCCCTGCGCCTCGAGGACCGCGACCGGCGCGAAGTTCTCCGACGCGATCATCTCGAGGGTCGACTGCTGGCGCTTGAGCTCGGCGTCCACGGCGGCGGCGACGTCCGGGTCGACCTCGTGGAGGGAGCCGTTCAGAAGGTTCGTCATCGTCCGTGGTCCTCAGCCCGCGGTGAACGCGGTGTACTCGTCGGCGGACAGCAGGTCCTCGGGCTCGTCCGAGATCCGGACCTTGAACAGCCAGCCGCCCTCGAACGGGGCGCTGTTCACGAGGGCCGGGTCGTCGACGACGTCCTGGTTGGCCGCGACGACCTCGCCCGTGACGGGGGAGTACAGGTCGCTCACGGACTTGGTGGACTCCAGCTCGCCGCAGGACTCGCCGGCGGTGACGGTGTCGCCGACCTCGGGGAGCTGGACGTAGACGACGTCACCGAGGGCGTCGGCGGCGTGGGCGGTGATCCCGATGGTGGCCACGCCGTCCTCGGCGGGGGAGAGCCACTCGTGTTCCTTGCTGTAGCGAAGCTGCGTGGGGTTGCTCATGGGGTGATTCTCCTGGATACGTGGGTGTGCTGCGTGACGGTACGGATACGGCGCGCTCGCGCCGGCGGATCGGAGGGGCTCAGCGCTCGCGCTTGTAGAACGGCAGGGCCACGACCTCGTACGGCTCGTGGGTGCCGCGGATGTCGACGCCGACGCCCGCCGTGCCCGGCGCGGCGTGGGCCGCGTCGACGTACGCCATGGCGATCGGCTTGCCCAGCGTGGGGGAGGGGGCGCCCGAGGTGACCTCGCCGACCACCTGACCGTCGGCGACCACGGCGAAGCCCGCGCGCGGCACCCGGCGGCCCTCGGCCACCAGGCCCACCAGGACGCGCGGCGGAGCCGCCTCGGCGCGCTCCGCGGCCTGCTCCAGCGCCTTGCGGCCGACGAAGTCCACCGGCTTGTCGAACTTCACGACCCGGCCGAGGCCCGCGTCGAAGGGGGTGAGCGCGGTCGTCAGCTCGTGCCCGTACAGCGGCATGCCCGCCTCCAGGCGCAGCGTGTCGCGGCAGGACAGCCCGCACGGGACGAGGCCGCGGTCCGCGCCCGCCGCCGTCAGGGCCTCCCACAGCGCCACGGCGTGCTCCGGGCGGACGAACAGCTCGAAGCCGTCCTCGCCGGTGTAGCCGGTCCGGGCGATGAGCGCCGGGACGCCGGCGACCGTGCCGGGCAGGCCGGCGTAGTACTTCAGCCCGTCGAGGTCCGCGTCCGTGACGGAGGCCAGGATCGCCGGGGACTCGGGGCCCTGGACGGCGATCAGGGCGTACGCCTCGCGGTCGTCCCGCACCTCGGCGTCGAAGCCGGGGGCGCGCTCGGTGAGCGCGTCCAGCACGACCTGGGCGTTGGAGGCGTTGGCGACGACCATGAACTCCTGGTCGGCGAGGCGGTAGACGATCAGGTCGTCCAGGATGCCGCCGTCCTCCTGGCAGATGTGCGTGTAGCGGGCGCGGCCCACACCCAGCACGGAGAGCCGGCCGACCAGCGCGTAGTCCAGCAGCTCGCCGGCCTGCTGGCCGGAGACGGTGATCTCGCCCATGTGGGAGAGGTCGAAGAGACCGGCGCGGGTGCGGACGGCGTTGTGCTCGTCGCGTTCGCTGCCGTAACGCAGCGGCATGTCCCAGCCGGCGAAGTCGGTCATGGTCGCGCCGAGGGCGCGGTGCGTGGCGTCGAGCGCCGTCAGACGCAGGGCAGAAGTCATGGTCAGGCTCCCGGACAGGGGTGGGCAGACATCCTCCCCCTCTGTCATCGGTACCTGAGAGGTTCGCCACAACCCCTCTTCGGGGGCGGCTTGCACCTTGGGTGAGGCGTTGTACCCGGTATGGATGCAATGCCCGCTTTTCAGAGCTGCCTCGCCCGCGCGGTACGGGGCCTGAGAGATTCCTGGGAGGGAGTTGCTCCTTCGGCGCCCGGCGGCCCTTTGCTGGAAAGGACTCCGGGACTCTCCCGCGCGGATTTGAGCGGCCGGTATGCAGTTTGGTGGGCCACATCATTGCATGCCCCGGACCGGTCCGGGGCAGGACGCCTCCTTGTCGGCGGGCTGCGCGCTTGCGACGCTGCACGGTACGACCGAACGGAGGGGGACGATCACGTGGAGGACTCGGGTCCGGGGGTGCGTACGGGGATCCCGGCGGTCTGCGCGCCGCGCGCCGCGCCGGCGCCGGCCGAACCGCGGCGGCGGCCGGTGCTGAGCTTTCCCGAGGGTGATGTGGTCGTCGTCTCCGGGCTGCCCGGCAGCGGGAAGTCCACCCTGATCCGGCGGACCGTGCCGGAGGGGGTGCAGCGCGTCGACTCGCAGAACGTCCGGGACCGCTGGGCCGCGGGGCCCGCGGGGCGGTGGCTGCCGTACGCCGTGTACCGGCCGCTGGTCCGCGTCTCCCACTACCGCGGGCTGCTGCGGGCGCTGCGCGGCGGGCACAGCCTCGTGGTGCACGACTGCGGGGTGCTGCCATGGGTGCGCTGGGGCATCGAGCGGTCCGTACGGCGGTCGGGGCGCGGGATGCACCTGGTGCTGCTCGACGTGGACCCGGAGACGGCGCTGGACGGGCAGACGGCGCGCGGGCGCCGGGTGTCGCGGTACGCGTTCGCCCGGCACCGCCGGGCCACGGGGCGGCTGCGGGCTGCGGTGGCGCGCGGGGGCACGGGCTATCCGGCGGTCGTGCTCGACCGGGCGGGGGCGGACGCGGTGCGGCGGTTCCGGTTCGGCTCCTTGGACTAGGCTCGCTGGCCGTGAGCATCCCGTCGCAGCTGCCCGAGCCGTCCTTCCCCGTGAACGAGCTGGAGGAGGTCCTCCAGGCCGCCCTCGGCGATCCCGGGGCCGTGCCGCGGCTGCTGGAGGTGCTCGGGCGCAGCCATCTGTGGGTGCCGCTGCCGGAGGGCGGCGGGCCCACGTCGGAGACCCTGCGGCTGCCCACGACGGAGATCGGCGGCGCGGCGTACGTACCGGTCTTCTCCTCGAAGGAGCAGTTCCTGGCGGTCGTGGGGACGCACATGTCCTTCACGGTCGCGCCCGCGCGGGAGTTCGCCCGGGGCCTGCCGCCGCAGCTCGGGATCGCGGTCAACCCCGGCGGTGCCGTCGGGATTCCGCTCCCGCCCGCGGCGGTGGCGGAGCTGGCGCGGGAGCGGTCCGCCCCGGGTGCGCCCAGCGGGGGCCGGGTCCGGCTGTACGAGCCGGACTGGCAGGACGATCCCGTCGACTTCCTCGCCGCCGCGCGGGCGGAGTTCGAGGCGACGCCCCAGGTGTACAGCGCGCGGCGCGGCCTCGCCGCGGTCGAGACCGGCCCGGCCCAGCTCTTCGTGGGCGTCGAGCTGTACGACCCGGCCGCGCCGGACGCCCGCGACGCAGCGCTCGCCGCGCTGGGCCGCGCGCTGGCCGCGCACCCGGTGACCTGGCCGGTCCAGCTCGTGTTCCTGGACGCGGCCGACGACCCGGTCATCGGCTGGCTCCGGGAGCGCGTGCGGCCGTTCTTCACCCGGTGACCCCCGGCGCGCGCACGGAACCGGGCGACACCGGGGGTCGGGGCTTCTGGGCGGGGGCCTAACCTGGTTGGATGGCCCACGCTGGGCGTACTTGCCGGACGAGGGGGCTGAGGGGACGTGAACGGGGGCGCGGGCAACGGGCTCGGGCGGCTGGTCGGTGACATGGCCCCGGGCCGCTACGAGGCGTACGAGCGCCTGCTCGAGGGCCTGGCCGAGGGCCAGGTCTGGATGCTGCTGTGGCAGGGGCGAAAGGGTTCGCCCGACGCCCAGTACGGCGGCATGGAGGTGGCCGGCCACGGCTACGTCCCCTGCGTGACCGGTGAGGAGCAGCTCGCCAAGAGTGGCTGGAACCGTGCGCACGAGGTGGTCTCGGGCCGCGACATCGCGTCCGCCCTCTACCCCGACCGCTGGGGCCTGTGGCTGGATCCGCACACCCCCGGCGGCGGCGTCGGCGTCCCCTGGCTGGACCTGCGCCGCGTCGTCGCGGGGCTGACGACGCTGCCCGCCGGACCGCTGCGGATCTCCGAACCGTCCGTGGACGTCCAGCAGTTCTACGCCCTGCTCGGCCAGAACGCGCACCGCACGCCCGCCGTACGCACCCTCACCCGCGCCTGGGTGCAGCCCGCCCTGGGCGAGCCGTATCTGGCGATCGGCCTCGATCTGTACGACGCGGGCGAGCAGTCCGTGACGGCCGCCCGCCGGATGATGCAGGACTCCGTGGCCGCGGTGCCGTCCGGCCTGCCCGTCTCCTCCGTCGCCCTGGCGGACGACTTCGACCCGGTCGCGATGTGGATGCGGGCGAACGCCCGCCCGTTCTTCGACCGCGGCGCCTTCGGCGGCGGCCCGGCCGGCGCCCCCTCCGGCTACGGCTACCCCCCGGCCCCGGGCTGGCGGCCGGCGGGC
This sequence comes from Streptomyces sp. NPDC051940, assembly GCF_040680895.1. NCBI lineage: Bacteria > Bacillati > Actinomycetota > Actinomycetes > Kitasatosporales > Streptomycetaceae > Streptomyces > Streptomyces sp. NPDC051940. The sequence continues at coordinate 22,287 of NZ_JBFAXR010000121.1, forward strand.
TGACGGGGCGGGCCAGGGGTCCCCCCCCGCGGCACTCTCGCGGCGCCGGAAACGCCGGGGAGCACATCCGGCGCACCCCCGCGAAACACCCCGTACACATCCTGAGACCGCTCCGCCCGATCCGCCCCCTTCGGAGCGAGATCACCGGATCGGTCGCCCAGTTGGGAATCCGCTCAGAACCGGCCGCTGTCCGTATAACGGAAACCTTCATCGCACATCACGGTTGCGCATCCATTCCCCGACAGGTCTGGTGTGTGATCGCGAACGCAATGAAGACTCCCGCACCAAGGGACGTTCCGTCCCGGGCGCGACACCTTCACAGACCGTTTGCGCACCACCAGCACGACTTGCACCAGTGATGAAGACCAGTCGCTCCCGTGCGGCAGGTATCAGGCCGGTCACCACCGGCCGAGAGGGGTCCCCACCACCATGACGGCACCTTTGCACGACACCAGCGCGGCGGAAACCGCAGCCGTCGATGTAGCTGCCGACGTCCCGGCCAAGGCGATCGAAGGCAGGTCTCCCTGGAAGATCGCCTGGACCCGGCTGAAGCGCGACCGGGTCGCGCTCGCGGGCGGCGTCGTCGTCATCTTCCTCATCCTCGTCGCGATATTCGCCCCGCTGATCGTGGACATGTTCGGCCACCCGCCGGACGAGTTCCACGAGGACCAGATCGACCCGCTGTTCGGTACGCCGGTCAAGGACTGGGGCGGCATCACCAAGGACTTCCTGTTCGGCGTCGAGCCGATCAACGGCCGCGACGTCTTCAGCCGCATCGTCTACGGCGCCCGGGTCTCGCTGCTCGTGGCGTTCCTCGCCGCGATGTTCGCCGTCCTCCTCGGCACGGTCTTCGGCGTCGTCGCCGGCTTCTTCGGCGGCTGGATCGACGCGATCATCAGCCGCACGATGGACATGCTGCTCGCCTTCCCCCAGCTGCTGTTCACCATCGCGCTGGTCTCCGTCGTCCCGAACGAGCTGCTCGGCTTCGAGGGCACGGGCGTGCGGATGGGCGTACTGGTCGTCGTCATCGGCTTCTTCGGCTGGCCGTACGTGGCCCGTATCGTGCGCGGCCAGACGCTCTCGCTGCGTGAGCGGGAGTACGTCGAGGCCGCCACCAGCCTGGGCGCGGGCCGCGGTTACATCATCTTCCGCGAGCTGCTGCCGAACCTGATCGCGCCGATCACCGTCTACACGACGCTGATGATCCCGACCAACATCCTGACCGAGGCGGCACTGAGCTTCCTGGGCGTGGGCGTGAAGGCGCCCACCTCGTCCTGGGGCCAGATGCTGTCGAAGGCGATCACCACGTACGAGACCGACCCGATGTTCATGATCATCCCGGGTACGGCCATCTTCATCACCGTGCTGGCCTTCAACCTCTTCGGCGACGGCGTGCGTGACGCGCTCGACCCGAAGGGCTCTCGCTGAGCCCTGCTGCACCACCAGTTCCACCCGCACAACGCCGCCGGCAGAACACCGGCCGGCGGTCAAGAAAAAGGGCGGCCCGGTCCCGGGTCCGCGTCTACCACGGAGGTTGCGACATCGTGACAACCCATCGCTCATCGAGGCGCCGACAGGCAGCAGCGTCGGCCGTCATAGTCGCGGCGCTGCTGTCAACCGCAGCATGCGGTGGTGGCGACGGCGGCTCGGACGACAAGGACAAGGGCTCGGCCGGGGCGAAGATCGCCTTCAACGGCGGCGTGGGCAAGGTCCTCAACGCGTCGACGAAGAAGGGCGGCACGCTGAAGTTCATCGGGTCGCAGGACTTCGACTTCCTGGACCCGCAGCGCGGCTACTACGGCTTCATGTGGGACTTCGCCCGCTACTACACCCGTCAGCTGATCACGTACAAGGCCGAGCCGGGCAAGGCGAGCACCGAGCTCGTCCCCGACATGGCGTCCGGTCTGGCCGAGGTCTCCGACGGCGGCAAGACCTACAAGTACACGCTGAAGGACGGCGTCAAGTGGGAGGACGGCCAGCCCGTCACCACGAAGGACATCAAGTACGGCATCGAGCGCATCTGGGCGCAGGACGTGCTGTCCGGCGGTCCGATCTACCTGCAGCAGGTGCTCGACCCCGAGGGCAAGTACAAGGGCCCGTACAAGGACACGTCCGCTGACAAGCTGGGCCTGTCGGCGATCGAGACGCCCGACGACAAGACCATCATCTTCAAGCTCCCGAAGGCGAACTCCGACTTCGAGCAGATGCTGGCGATGCCCTCCGCGACCCCTGTCCGCCAGGACAAGGACACCAAGGAGAAGTACACCCTCAAGCCGTTCTCCAACGGCCCGTACAAGATCGACTCCTACACGCCGACCAAGGGCGCGGAGCTGTCCCGCAACCCCAACTGGGACGCGGCGACCGACGACGTGCGCAAGGCGCTGCCGGACAACATCAGCGTCACGCTGACCACCAACGCCGACGACATGGACAAGCGCCTGATCGCCGGTGAGTACGACCTCGACCTGAACGCGACGGGCGTCGGCCAGGCCGCGCGCGCCGAGGCGCTCAACCCGAAGAACCGCAACAACGTCGACAACCCGCAGACCGGCTTCATCCGGTACGCGGTCATGCCGACCGACGTCGCGCCCTTCGACAACATCGAGTGCCGCAAGGCCGTGATCGTCGGCGCCGACCACAAGTCGCTGCAGACCGCGCGTGGCGGCCCCCAGGCCGGCGGTGACATCGCCACCAACATGCTGCCGCCCGCCATCGGCGGTGCCGACCCGGCCTACGACCCGTACGAGGTCAAGAAGAACGAGAACGGCGACGTCGCCGCGGCCAAGGAGCACCTGGCGGCCTGTGGCAAGCCGAACGGCTTCAAGACCACCATCGCGGTCCGCAACAACAAGCCGCTCGAGATCGCCACGGCCGAGTCCCTGCAGGCCTCGCTGAAGAAGGTCGGCATCGACGCCCAGATCGACCAGTTCGACGGCGCCCAGACCTCCGGCATCATCGGTGCCCCGGACAACGTCCGGAAGAAGGGCTACGGCATCATCATCATGGGCTGGGGTGCCGACTTCCCGACCGGTCAGGGCTTCTCGCAGCCGCTGGTCGACGGCCGGTTCATCCTGGACTCCGGCAACAACAACTTCTCGATGCTGAACGACCCGGCCATCAACAAGCTGTTCGACGACGCGATCGCGGCGACGGACATCGCGCAGGCCAACGAGTTCTACAAGCAGATGAACCAGAAGGTGTCGGAGGCCGCGGTCTACCTGCCCTTCACCCACGAGAAGAACCTGATCTGGCGCGGTTCGCGTCTGACCAACGTCTACACGGCCGACGCTTACAACGGCCGCTACGACTACGCCTCCCTGGGCGTTGTGAAGTAAATCCGTACGCCCCCACGGCGCACCCGCCGCTAGGCACGAAGGGCAGGTGATGGCCACGTGCGGCGGCCCGGAGACAACCTC
>NZ_JBFAXR010000122.1:0-25616 GCF_040680895.1 Streptomyces sp. NPDC051940
GGCCTTGGGATGCGGGGCGTACCCCTGTCTCAGCACGGCACCGGTCTCGGCGTCGCAGACGACTATGTGCGTGCTCTCGGTCGAGCTGTCCAGACCGGCGACTATCCCCATGCGGAAATGATGCACCATCGGGGCGGGTGCCCAGCGGGTGTGCGGGTCGACGAATCAAACGTGATCCGCGTCACAGGGTTGCGTCCGTGGCTGCCTCGCGCGGCCGCGCCGCATGCTGCGCTGCGCGGCCGCCGCGGGGTCAGGTGTTGCTGGTGCCCCAGTCGTCGGAGTACGGCTCGTCCCCGCCGCGCCGGCCGCGGAAGCGGGCGGTCACCTGCTCGGGGAGCCGGGAGGAGACCTCGCCGAAGGCCTTCGCCGCGGCCTGCCGCCCGCTGAGCGCGGCCGCCTCGGCGGCGTTGCGCACGGCGGGGTTCTGGCTGAACTCGCGCACGGTCTTCTTCATCTCCTCGTACCGCTCCCGCCCGGCACGCGCGCCCAGCACGTACCCCACGGCCATCCCTGCGACGAACGTGATCCGGTGCGGCATGACTGCCACCCTCCTCGGCCTGGTCGTGGCTGCTGCTCGGGGCAGGGGCGGGTACCCGCGAATACCGATTTCAGAGCACGCCCTGCCATGCGCTAATGTATTGCTCGCAGCGAGGGAACGCCCCCCGGGAGACCGGAGAGCACCCCCCAGAGCATTCCTCCGTAGCTCAATTGGCAGAGCAGCCGGCTGTTAACCGGCAGGTTACTGGTTCGAGTCCAGTCGGGGGAGCAACCAGAGAGGCCCCTCCGGGGGCCTCTTCGCGTTGCGGGCATCCGTCCCCCGGCCACCCGCCGACGCCCCCGGAACCGACACGTCCACCCAGCTCGTACCTGCGGGCATACGACCTGGCCCGGCTTCCGAGTCATATGACAGGGGGACCCCGGGCGACAGATCGTATGAACAGCTATGCTGCGGCAGACGGCGCGCACATCTGTACGCGGCACGCCGTTACGGGGCGGTAGCTCAGCCGGTTAGAGCAGCGGACTCATAATCCGCCGGCCGTGGGTTCGAGTCCCACCCGCCCCACCGATGCAGGTCAGAAGAATCGTTCTGACCTGCGGGACGACGCTTTCGAGGCGGCCGGATCGGCAGATTCGGTCAGTAGACCGAAGCCACTGGTCTCAGGTTCGGTCGTTTTCGACCCTCTGCGGGTGAGCTTGCAGGAACCCCCGCATAGTCCACGCGCCTCCTCTCACGTAGCCGCCAGCGCCTCGGTCGGGGGGAGGCGGGCCGCGCGGAGGGCCGGGTAGAAGCCGGCCAGGCTGCCGATGAGCAGCGTCGCCCCGACCCCGCCCGCCATCGCCCAGGGCGGAACCACCGTCGGCCAGCTCTGGTAGCCCGCGTAGCCGGCCGTCACCCCGATGCCCAGGGCCACGCCGCCGATGCCGCCCAGGGCGGAGAGAAGCAGCGACTCGCACAGGAACTGGGTGCGGATCTGGCCCCGTGTGGCGCCCAGCGAGCGCCGCAGGCCGATCTCCGCCCGGCGCTCCAGCACCGAGATGACCATGGTGTTGGCCACCCCCACGCCGCCGACGAGCAGCGCCACCGCGCCCAGGCCCAGCAGCAGGCCGGACAGCGCGTCGTCGGCGGCCTGCTTGGCCGCCAGGGCGTCCGACGGCCGGGAGACCTTCACCTCGTTGGGGTGCTGCGGGTTGGCGGTGGCGCCCAGCACCTCCTGTACGTCCGTCACCGAGGCCTCCGCGGTGCGGGTGTAGATGGTCGTCGCGTAGCCGTCGAAGCCCAGCTCCTGCTCGGCCGCCGGCCAGCCGACCAGCGCGGCCGAGTCCAGCTCCGGGGCCAGCTCGTTGGCGGCCAGCAGACCGACGACGGTGAACCACCGGCCGCCGAGCCACACCTGTACGCCGGGCCCGGCCTCGTAGACGCCGAGCTGCCGTGCGGCCTGCGCGCCGAGGGCGACCGCCGGGTACTGCGCGGTGGCCGCGTTGAGCCAGCGGCCGTCGACGATGTCGACGCCGGCGGTTGCGGGCAGGTCGGTGCGCGCCGCGTACACCGAGATGCCGCCGGTCTCGGCCTTGGGAACGTGGTCGTTGCGGTACACCTTCGCGTCGGTCCTGCCGATCGCCGAGACCGACTCGACCCCGTCGATCTCCCGCACCATCGGCACCGCCTGGTCGGGCAGATGGGCGGTGCCGCCGGCGAAGGTCTGCCCGGGGGTCACGGTGAGCAGGTTGGTGCCGAGCGCGGCCAGCTTGCGGCTCAGCTGCTCCTGGCTGGAGGTGGAGATGCCGACCACCGCGATCATCGCCGCGATGCCGATGGCGATGCCGAGTGCCGACAGGAAGACGCGCATCGGTCGGGTGCGCAGGCCCGAGCCGCCGGTGCGGAGCGTGTCCGCGGGGCTCAGCCGGGCCGGCTTGGGGCGCGGTGGGGTCAGTGTGCTCATCGCAGGACCGTCCGTTCCGGCACGGCCGAGTCGCTCTCGATCCGGCCGTCCTTGATACGTACCTCGCGCGGCAGCGAGGCCGCGATGTCCCGGTCGTGGGTGATGACCACGACGGTGGTGCCGGCGGCGTGCAGCTCGTGCAGCAGCTCCATCACCACCGTGCCGGAGCGGGAGTCGAGCGCGCCGGTGGGCTCGTCGGCGAGCAGGAGTGGGGGATCGCCCAGCACCGCGCGGGCGATCGCGACGCGTTGTTTCTCGCCCCCGGAGAGCTGGTGCGGCTCGTTGAAGAGGCGATGTCCCAGGCCGACCCGGCGCAGCGTCCGGCGTGCCAGCCGGCGGCGCTCGCGCAGGGGCCGGCCGCTGTAGAGCATGCCGTCGGCGACGGCGTCGAGGGCCGGTACTCCGGCGGCCAGGTGGAAGGACTGGAAGACGAAGCCGATGGTGGCCGCACGCAGCGCGGACAGCTCGCGGTCGGACAGCTCGTCGACGGCATGCCCGCCGATGCGTACCGTTCCGGCGGTGGGGCGGGCCAGGGTGCCCATGATGTTCAGCAGGGTGGACTTCCCGGAGCCCGAGGGGCCGACGATCGCCAGCATCTCCCCGTGCCGGATCGCCAGTTCGGCGTCGGCGAGGGCGGCCACGTCGCCGTAGGACTTCGACACCCCGGACATCTCGATGACGGGCGGCCTCACTGCGGGATCCCCACCTTCAGGCCCTCGGTGATGCCGGCACCGGATACCTCGACCATGCCGTTCGCGAACAGGCCGAGCGTCACCGACCGGTTCTCCACCCCGCTCGCGGTGACGGCCTGCACCGCGTAGCCGCCTCCCCTGCGGGCTGTGAGGGCGTTGACGGGCACCGCCAGTACGTTCTTGCGGGTCTCCGCGGTGAGGTTCACCTTCACCGGGGCGGCCTGGTAACGCCCCAGCTTCTTCTGGTCCTTCACCGTCAGCGTGACGGGCAGGGTGGTCGTACCGCTGCCGCCTGACGCGGCGGGTTGAGCGGTGGCGGCGTTGCCGACGCGCGTGACGGTGGCGTCGGCCTGGGTGCCGTTGGGGAGTTTCACGGTGGCCTTGGCGCCTTCCTTGACCAGGTCCTCGTACTGCGCCTCCAGATCGACGGTGACCAGGCGCTCGGTGTGCGTCCAGGTGAGGATCTCGCCCGAGGCGGAGGTGCCACGGGCTGCCTTGACCTCGGCGACGCGCTTCGCGCCGGAGGCGACCACGGCCGCACCGGGCGCGACCTTGCCGGTCTCCTCGCGGCCCAGGTCCTCCTGCCAGGCCTGCACGGCATCCGCGGTGCCGGCGGTGTACTCCTCATCGACGGTGAAGCCGGTGTAGCCGAGCGCGGCCAGGTTCTTCTCCAGCAACTCGACGTCCCCGCCCTCGGTGCCGACGTCCAGGGTGCGGTACAGCGGGGTGGTGCCGTACAGCAGCGGGACCTTGTCCTCGTCGATGCTGTAGACGGCTTCGCCGCGCCTGATCACATCGCCTTCGCCGGGCAGCCAGGTGATGGTCCCGCCGCCGGCCCCTGCGCCGTCGCCGTCCTTTCCGCCGCCCGTGGCGGGCTGGTCAACTCCTGCGCCCGCCGCATGTACGGGGCTTGCGGCGCCGTAGCCGAGGGTGCCGTCGACGGTCTCGCTGCGGGTCAGCGTGGTCCGCTCGACCGGTGTGGTGCGGGCCGGGCCCGAGGGAGCGGCCGCCGGTGTCCCTCCTCCGTCGCCGCCCAGCACGCCGGTCGCCGCGATCCCGCCCGCGCCTGCCACCGCAGCGGCGGCCAGCGCGATGAGCGAGGTGCGTACGGGGTGCCGCCGTCGGCGCGGCGGCCCGGCGGGGACGTCGTCCGGCTCGCTTTCGTCGACGGCGGGGCGGTCCGGCGTCCGGGTGTCGTCGACGGCGGGGCGGCCTGGCGTCCGGGGGTCGTCGACGGCGGGGCGGCCTGGCGTCCGGGTGTCGCGGTACGTCTCGGCGTGGTCCTGGCCGGTCACTGCCCGCCGCCGTTCTGCCGCATCCTGATGTTGCCGGCGGGACGCTTGTCCTTGCAGGTGTCCATGGCCGCTTCCAGCGTCGGATCCTCGCCGCCGGTGCCGACGCCCGTCATGTCGACGATCAGTGTGTTGCCGTCCCTCTCCGGGTCGGGGAAGTCCGGCACGCCGTTGTCGCGGATGCACTTCGCCCAGGTGCGGGCCTTCTCCAGGTCGGCGGGCTTGCCGTCCTTCGGATCTCCGCCCCCGCCCTGCGGGGCGAGGTCCTGGCAGGCTTCCTGAGCCTTCTTGAACTCCGCCGACTCAGGGTCGATGCCGGAGTCCTTGCCGACCATGACACCGCCGTCGTCGCCCGGGTCGGGGAACTTCTCCACGCCGTTCTTCCGCATGCACTCGGCGAACGCGAGAGCGCGGTCCCGTTCGCCGGTGGCAGACGGGCCCCCGCTGCCCGGGTCGGACGACGGATCCGAGCAGCCGGTGAGCAGGACCCCCGCTGCCAGCAGTGGGACGACGACCCCCACGCGCAGCCTGCAGCGCCTGGACCGCCTGGTTCCGGTCGGGCCGCTCACGGGATTGTGCACCTGGCCCCGGGTCTGTTTCATCCTCGCTACTCCTCGCCTCGGCACGCCGTCGGTCCGCTCGCCGGCCGGTCGTACGAGCAGCGATCCTGACGGGGCAGGATCAGCGGGCCTTCAGCCGAAACTCAGAGCTTGCTGAGTGCCCTGCTCAGCGACTCCTGAGGAAGTCCTCAGACAACGCTCAGGCGGGCGGGTCACCATGTGACAGGGCTGGCGGAACTACGGGACGGGGAGGCACGGATGAGCGCGGCGACGGACGGGAGCGGGTCTGGGGCGAGGGCACGGCTGCTGGTGGTCGAGGACGAGCCGAATCTGCTGGAGGTGCTGGCCGCGAGCCTGCGCTACGCCGGATTCGACACGGTCACCGCCACGACCGGGCGGCAGGCTCTGGCGGAAGCCCGGCGCCTGCGTCCCGACGCCGTCGTCCTCGACGTGATGCTGCCCGACCTGGACGGCTTCGAGGTCCTGCGCAGACTGCGTGCCGACACCCCCGTGCCGGTGCTGTTCCTCACCGCACGGGACGCGACCGAGGACAAGGTCCGGGGGCTGACCATCGGAGGCGACGACTACATCACCAAGCCGTTCAGCCTCGATGAGGTGATAGCCCGTATCCACGCCGTGCTGCGCCGGCAGCGCGGCTCGGCAGCGGCCCCGGCCGCCCGGCTGACCTTCGCCGATCTCGAACTCGACCAGGAGACGTACGAGGCGTGGCGCTCCGGCGAGCTGATCGCCCTGTCACCCACCGAGTTCAAGCTGCTGCGCTATTTCATGGCCAACCCCGGTCGCGTCCTGTCCAAGGCGCAGATCCTCGACCATGTCTGGGACTACGACTTCCGCGGAGACAGCGGGATCGTGGAAACCTATATCCACGCGCTCCGGCGCAAGCTCGGCGAACCGCAGGCACGGCTGATCCACAACCTCCGCGGAGTCGGCTACATCCTGCGGCAGCCCTCGTGAACCGCGGCATCCTCGCCCGGGCACCCCTGTGGATCAGGCTTGCCGCCGCGATGCTGCTGCTCGTCACGGTGGTGCTCACCGCGATCAGCACCGCGGGGGTGAGCATGCTGCGCGGGCAGCTGCTCGACCGGACCGACGCCCAGCTCAGCACGGTCGCCGCCGGCTACGACCGCAGCCCGGTCGATGCGCTGCCGCCGCGCCGGAGCACCGGCGGTGCCGCGTCGCCCAACGGAACGGCCTTCTACCGGATCGAGCAGCGCGACGCCGACGGACGGCCGGTGCGGCCCGACAGCGGGAGCAGCCGCCCGGCACCGGCGTCAGGCCTCCTCGCCGTGCCACAGGACCCGGCCTGGCTGAAGGAGCACGAGGGGCGCCCGCTGACCCTGCCGGCGGGCGCCGGCAACAGCAGCTGGCGGATCCTGGTCCAGCCGCTCGCGGAGACCTCGGGGTGGGTCGTGGTCGCGGCGGGCCTCGGCGAACTGGACAGCACGATCTCCAGGCTGACCAGGATCACCCTGGCAGTGGGCGCGCTGGGGCTGGCCGTCCTGGCCGTCGCGAGCGTCGCGATCGTGCGGGCAAGCCTGCGTCCGCTCGCCCGGGTGGAGAGAACGGCCGCCGCCATCGCCGCGGGAGATCTGACGCAGCGGATACCGGACTATCCACCGCGCACCGAGCTGGGCCGGCTCGGCCGTGCCCTCAACGCCATGCTCACGCAGATCGAAGAGGGCTACCAGGCGCAGGCCCGGTCGGAGGCGAAGGCCCGCGGCTCGGAGGAGCGGATGCGCAGATTCGTCTCGGACGCCGGCCACGAACTGCGTACGCCGCTGTCGGTCATCCGCGCCTGGACGGAGTACGCCCAGCACGGCCCGGACCACGACCGCGCCGCGCTCCGGCGGATGCTGGACACGGTGGGAGCGGAAGCCGGCCGGATGGGCACGCTGGTGGAGGACCTGCTGCTGCTCGCCCGGCTGGACCAGCAGCGCCCCCTGGAACAGCACCCGGTCGACGTGCTCGCCCTGGCCATCGACGCGGTCCGCGACGCGCGGCTGCTGGCCCCCGACCGCGACATCCGGCTACAGGCCGACGAGCAGGCGGAGTACGTCGTCACCGGTGACGAAGACCGGCTGCGCCAGGTGCTGTCCAACCTGACCGGCAACGCCCTGGCCCACACCCCACCCGGCACACCCGTCACGATCGAACTCGGCCCCGGACGACTCGGCGAAGCCGCCGCCCTGACCCTGGACGTCACCGACCGAGGCCCCGGCCTCACCCCCCAACAGGCAAAGCGCGTGTTCGAACGCTTCTACCGCGCCGACACCTCACGGACCCGCAGCACCGGCGGCTCCGGGCTCGGACTCGCCATCGTGGCCTCGCTCGTGACCGCTCACGCAGGCACCGCGAGCGTGCACAGCTCGCCGGGCGCCGGGGCGACGTTCCGCATCACCCTCCCGCTCGCGGAACCGCCGCCCGCCGGTCCGGGAGCGATGCCAGTGGGCTCGAGCCTGGAGGGCGGGGCGGGGTGTGATCATGCCCCTGGTCCACTGAGCTTCCCCGTCGGCCCTGGGTTCGAGTCCGACCCGCCTCGCCGCACTCGCCGCACAGGTCAGCGGACGCCGACCCCACCACGGCCGCCCCGGCACGGAGTTGACGGAGCCCTGACCTGAACGAGTGCTCCGAGCGATCCGTACAGCTGGTTGAAGGTGAAACCAACTCCGCCGACCATGCCTCTGCGGCGGGGTTCCGAACAGCGACAGCTCCGGAACGGAACACTCATGAACGCAGTGAAACGGATCATGATCGTCGCGGTCGCGGCCGGGGCGCTCATCACCGTCGGCGCGGTCAGCCCGGCGGGCGCCGCCGATGGCGCCGGGCAGGGCCTGAAGGTCGGCGACTCCGTGTGCACCGACTGGGTGCAGTCGGACAACGGTGTGCGGCTGACCGGTGCCCTCGACGACAGCACCGGCGAATGGACCGTACGGAAGGCCGACAGCCCGAGCGGCGCGGAAACCGTGGTCCTGCGCGCCTCGGCCGGCTCACGCACCGCGGGTGAGGTGCCGATCGACAGGACGGTGACGGCGGCCGGCACGGAGGACTTCGTCTACCGGGCCTGCCTCAGCCTCGACTGGGTCGTGAAGCCCATACCCCTGAGCCTCGTCGCCAACTACCGGATGGCGCTCACCTCATCCAGCCCGCGCGCGGTCAACGACATCGGCCCGCACACGGCGAAGCTGTCGGCCGCGCAGGCGTGCGGGGACAGGACCGCCGTCCAGCCCGGTGCCACCGTGCGGCTGACCGGCACCTCCACCGGCCGGACCAGCTGGAGCATCAATGTCACCGGCAACACCAACAATTACGAGGGGCCCTGGTACGCGCTCTTCGAGACGGTCGAGGACATCGACGCGACGGTCACCCTCGACCCCGAGATCACCGAGGTGACGGTGTGCGTCGGCGCCGGCGACGCCGATCACCGGGTACCGGTGGCGTTCGAACTGTCCGTCGTCTGACACTCGTCGGCGGCCGGCGCATCGAGCCCGCTCACCGCGGCGCAAGACGCTGCGAGGCCCTCCGACGGCTGAGCGTCGAAGGGCCTCGCGTAGTAGCGGGGACAGGATTTGAACCTGCGACCTCTGGGTTATGAGCCCAGCGAGCTACCGAGCTGCTCCACCCCGCGTCGTGAGCACCACCTTACGTCATTGCCGACGGCAACAGCGAATCGCCCAGCCCGGTCGCGCAGGGTCCGCGGTCGGGAACGCCGCACGGGCACGCAGGCGCTCACCCAGCCGGCGGTTCCGGTCCGTCCGTCAGGTAGCGCCGGCCGAGGCGGGTGAAGGCGGTCGGACTGGCCCGGTGCGGAAGGAACTCCTTGATCTGCTGCGCGCATTCGCGCGGACTCGCCGTACCGGTGTCGCACCTCGGCCATGGCCGCGATCGAGCGGTGGAAGCCCATCCTGGTCCGCCGCAGCGCGGCATCGAGCTCCTCGGTTCCGAGCTCCCGCGTGGTACGCATCGCGTTGAAGCCGTCGACCGCCATGTGGAAGTAGACGCCGTCATCCAGAAGGTCGAGAAGCTCCCGGGCGATGCTCGACTTCCCCGAGCTGGAAGTGCCGTTGAGGAAGATGATTCGACCGAAGCTCACATCGGCATGATCACACACCAGTGCGGTCGGTTTGGGAGCCTACCGGCCGACCATAGCTGCCTTCCGGCTTCCCTTAGGAGTACACTTCTAAGGAATACATCCCTAGCTGATGCGGACCCGTAACAGGGAGTAGCGCACCGTGAGCGACAAGAGCGCCGTGAAACCGACTCACGTCTTCGACCGCGACTCCGAGTGGGATGCGCTGACGGCCTTCGTGGACCGCCCGGCAGCCCACGCCATGCTCGGTGTGGTCAGTGGCAGGCGGCGGATGGGCAAGACCTACCTGCTGCGGGCGCTGACCGAGAGCCGTGGCGGCTTCTATTTCGGGGCGACCGCGGCGACCGCCGGTGAGTCACTGCGGCAGTTCGGCGCGGCACTCGCCCGGTACGTCGACTCACCTGTCCCGTTCAGTTTTGCCACCTGGGATGACGCGGTCTCCTATCTCTTCTCGCTGGGCTCTCCCGGGCGGGGTGCGAGTCCCGTGCTGGTGGTGATCGACGAGTTCCCGTATCTGGTCAAGGCGGCCCCCGAGCTGCCCTCGATCGTGCAGCGCGAGACCGACCGCTTTCAGGGCGAGGAGAGCCGGATCCGGCTGCTGCTGTGCGGGTCGGCCATGTCCGTCATGGGCGGCCTGCTCGCCGCCACGGCCCCGCTGCGGGGGCGGGCGCAGCTGGAACTTGTCGTCAGGCCGTTCGGCTATCGCCCCTCGGGGGAGTTCTGGGGTGTCCGCGCGACTCCCGAGCTCGCTGTCCGTCTCCACGCCGTGCTGGGCGGCACTCCCGCATACCGCCGGCAGTTCCTGGCCGACGACGTGCCCGCCACCTTGGCCGACTTCGACGACTGGCTGTGCCGTACGGTGCTCTCCCCGCTCAGCCCGCTCTTCCGGGAGGCCCGCTATCTCCTCGCGGAGGAGGCCGAGATCCGGGATGCCGCGCTCTACCACTCGGTACTGGCCGCCGTCGCGGAAGGCAACGCGACGCGGGGCGGTATCGCGAACTACATCGGCCGCAAGTCGGTGGACATCTCGCACCCCCTCAACGTGCTGGAGGACAGTCATCTACTGGCCCGCGACGCGGACCTCTTCCGGGCCGGGAAGTCGCACTACCGCATCACCGAGCCGCTGATCAATTTCTACGAGGCGGTGATGCGCCCCTCCTGGGCCCTGCTCGAAAGCGGCCAGGCCACCGACGTGTGGGCCCGCTCCAAGGAGCGCTTCGCCGCGCAGGTCGCAGGGCCGCACTTCGAGACGGTATGCCGGGACTTCATGCTCGGGCCCGGGAGGGCACTGCTCGGTGACCGGCTGGGGCAAGTGGGCCGCGGGGTCGTCGTCGACCCTGTGGCCCGGCAGCAGATCGAAGTGGACGTCGCGGTGGTCGAGCCCGGATCGGGAAGCGGTCGTACGTCCGTCGCGATGCTCGGCGAGGCGAAGTGGGGCACCGTGATGGGCCTGCCCCACCTGGACCGGCTTCGCCGCGCCCGGGACCTCCTCGACGCCCGGGGCATGGATACCGGGCACTGCGTCCTCGCCTGCTTCGGCGCCGCGGGCTTCAGCGACGCGCTTCGGGCGGAGGCCGAAAAGGGCGAGGCGCGACTGGTCGGCCTCGCGGAGCTCTACGCCCGCACGCCGCGGTAGGCGGGCGGCGCCGCGTGCCCCCCGGGACGGGACACGCGGCGCCCGAGGTGTCACTCCGTGCGCAGTGCTGTGGCTGTGCGGGTTTTTGCCGCCCAGCTTGCTGGGAGGAGCGCGCCCAGCATGGCGATGGCGATGCCTGCCAGGCCCAGCAGTACCAGTTGCGGGGTGTCGTAGACCTCGAGGATGGACGGCGGCAGGTTGGTGCCCGCCGCGTGGCCCATCACCGGGAGTACGTAGCCGTGCAGGGCGTAGCCGAGCGGCAGGCCGGCCAGGCCGCCGAGCAGGCCGATCCCCGCGACCGACGCCAGGACGAGGGTGAGCGTCTGCCGTGGGGACATGCCGAGCGCCTTGCAGACGCCCAGGTCGTGGACGCGTTCGCGGGTGTCGAGGACCACGGCGTTGAGTACGCCCAGGCCCGCCACCGAGACCAGCATCAGGGTGAGCAGCACCGCCATCGCGTCCAGGATGAGGATCATGTTCTCCTGCTGCGAGGGCGAGTTGGCGAAGACGTCGCCGCCCAGCGGTTCCACCGCCTCGTTGAGCTTCTGGGCGTACTGGGCGGGGTCGACACCCGGCTTCAGCGCGATCTGGAAGGTCTGGGGCTCGGCCTTGGCGAAGGTCGCCATGTCCGTGTTGATGTGCAGCCCGTCGTCGGAGGTGTCGAATGCCTCGCCGACGATCCGCAGGAGCTGGCTGTCCTTCTGGTACGTGACCCGCACCGTGTCGCCGATGGCTGTGCCGGTGCGCTCCAGGAAGCCCGTGGGTACGACGGCCTCCCCCGGACCGGTGAACCACCGGCCGGAGATCATCTCGTACCGGCCGTCGCTCGTGTCGCCCCGGTAGAGGCTGGCCTGCACCGCGCCGGACAGGCCGGTCATCGTGACCTGCCCCTGGCTCAGCCCGTAGTAGGAGTCCGTGCCCGACTGCGCCTCGATCGCGGCGGCCACCTTCGCCGGGTCGGCGTCCGGCGGCTTCGGCGCCTCTCCCCCGGGCGGCCCGCCCTGGGGCTTGCGTTCGACGCGCGGTCCGCCGCCCGCCCCGTCCGGCACGCCGCTGACGGCGGTGACCGCCGCGCGCTCCTCGGGGTCCGACGCCGCGCCGACCGCGTTCAGCGACTGCGTCAGCCCGACGGCGAACGTCGCCGCGACCGTGCCGAAGGCGACCGCCAGCAGCAGCGCGATCGTACGGACCGGATGCGCGAAGGGACTGGCCAGTCCGTACGTCACCGGCCGCGGCAGCGGCAGCCGGCCCGCCGCCCGGTGCGCCCACTGACCGCGCCCGGTCCGCGGCGCCCGGCCGACGGCGATGGCCTCGACCGTCCGCAGCCGCCCGGCCCGCAGCGCGGGGAGCAGCGCCGCCAGCCCGACGATCAGCAGCGCCGCCAGCGGCACCACCACGTCCACCCACCAGGCCACGGTCAGCGAGGCCGTGCCGTACACCTGCTCGGTGTCCTCCAGCAGCGGTACGGCGAGCAGGTTGCCCAGCACCACCCCGAGCGCGATGCCCGCACCGGCCGGGATCAACGCCTGGGCCACATAGGCGCGTACGATCTCGCGCGGCGTGAAGCCGACGGCCTTGAGGATGCCGATCCGGCGCAGGCTGGTGCCGACCGAGCCGCTCACCACGCTGCCGATGATGATCACCGACATCACGATGCCGAGCACGCCGAAGGCCAGCAGGAACGGAATGGTCGCCCGCGCACCGGCGTCGGCGGCCCGTTTGGTGTCCAGATACGACTGGGTGCCCACCAGCGCCCCCGACGGCACCGCGGCGGCGAGTGCCTTGCGGTCGGCGGCGATCTGCCCCTTCGAGCCGGCGGAGGCGAACCGGTACAGCATCTGGCTCGTGACCGGGCTGTCCTGCGAGGCGAGCGAGGTGACCTGTGCGGGTGTCGCCCACGCGTCGGCGGTCTGGGCCACCGAGGTGGCGAAGCCCACGACCGTCAGCGTCTGCGCACCGGTCTCGTCCGACGTCTTCAGGGTGGAGCCGACCTTGAGGAAGGGGCTGGTGAGCGACGCGGAGAGCACGACCTCGCCGGGCGCGCGGGCCCACCGCCCGGACTTCAGGTCGAGGTCGTCCACGTCGCCGTGCGGGTCGGTCCGCCCCACCAGGGTCAGGCTCGGCAGATGGCCGCCCTGCGCGTCCACCGGCGAGAACGGGACCGACGGGTACGGTCCGCCGCTCGCGGTCACTCCCGTCAGCTGCTTCGTCTCCCCGAGCTGCGCCTCGCTCACCTTGTCCGGATCGAACTGCGCGGTCAGATGCGCGCCGTTCTGTTTGGCGAAGGCGTGGTCGAAGGGCGCGTTCGTCGCGACCATGAGCGATCCGGCGACGACGGCCGAGGCCACGGCCATCATCGTGGCGACGGCGATCACCACCGTCTGTACGCGCCGCCGGCCCACGCCGGAGCGGACGACCCGCCCCAGCGGGCCCGTACCCCAGCGGCTCATCGGACGGCCCCCGCGTGCGTGTCGAGCGCCAGCCGGCCGTCGACCAGGCGGATCGTCCGGCTGGCGCACGCCTCCGCCAGCTCCGGATCGTGCGTCACCAGCACGATCGTCTGCCCGGACCGGTGCAGATCGATGAGCAGTTCCCGTACGTCGTGACCCGAGGCCGTGTCGAGCGCGCCGGTCGGCTCGTCGGCGAGCAGCAGCGCGGGCCGGTTGATCAGCGCCCGGGCCACCGCGACCCGCTGGCGTTCGCCGCCGGACAGCCGGCCGGGATAGGCGCGGGCGTGCCGGGCGATGCCCAGCAGCTCCATGAGCTCGGCGGCGCGGTCCGCGGCCTTCTTCCGCGAGGTGCCGGTGAGCTGGGCGGGGAGCTGGATGTTGTCGGCGACGGTGAGGTCGTCGAGCAGGTTGAAGAACTGGAAGACGATGCCGATCTGCTCGCGGCGGAACCGGGCGAGACCGTGCTCGCCCAGCTGGTCGACCCGCCGTCCGGCCACGGTCACCGAGCCCTCGGTCGGCTTGTCCAGACCGGCCACGAGGTTCAGCAGCGTCGACTTGCCGCTGCCGGAGGGGCCCGTCACGGCGAGGGCCTCGCCCTGGGCGACGCTGAGGTCGACCGGTCCGAGCGCGGGTGCGCCGGCGCTGTCGTAGCGCTTGGCCACACCTGTCAGTTCGATCACATGGGTCATGCGAGGCGTCCGTCCTTGGAGTCGCGAGGGGCTCATGGCTGTGCCGGCCCAGCGACCGTAGGGCTGGGCGGTTCCGCGGCGCGTCGGCCGCGGCGCCGACATCCCGTCGCTCCCGCGGAGGACCCGGCCCGGGGTCATCCTTGAGGCGTACGCCTGGTGGATAGGGTTGCCCCACGTCCGGGAGCAGACCGGGCGGGAGGAGAGGGAGGACGCGTGAAACTGGCCGAGGCGCTTGCCGAACGGGCCGATCTGGTGCGGCGCGTGGAGCAGCTGCGCACCCGGGTCGTGGGCAACGCCCGCTACCAGGAGGGCGAGGATCCCGCCGAGGACGCCGCGCAGCTGCTGACCGACGCGCATGCCGATCTGGACCGGCTGGAGGCGCTGATGGGGCGGATCAACAAGACCAACGCGACGGTGACGCTCCCGGCGGACGGCGGGGAGCCCCTGACCCTCACCGCCGCGCTGGCCCGCCGTGACACGCTCCGCCTGCGGCACAGCCTGGTCAACGCCGCCGCGGACGCGGCGGCCGGCACCGATCAGCGCGGATACCGCCAGCTGCGCTCCGAGCTCACCATGCTCGCGGCGCTCCCGGTCCGCGAACTGCGGGCGAGGGCCGAGGAGCTGGCCAAGGAGCTGCGTCTGCTCGACACCCGGATCCAGCGGGCGAACTGGGAGGCCGACCTGCTGGAGTAGGACACCGGATCGGTGAGGAGCAGGTAGTCGCGGCGGAGGCGTGCACACACCGCGGACCGGCGGTTGATCCGGTTCCTTTCTTGGCGCGCGGAGAGCAGCGCGGGGGTTCGACTCCCCTGGTCACGGTGCAGCTCCGCACAGCGCACAAGTGAAGGTGCACAGCGCACGGCACATCACCACGTGCAGATCAGCGGCGACGAGGGCGGGTTCGGGGCACCCTCACCGATCACACGACGGCGGCCTGGACGATCAGCGTGCCGACGTACCCGGGCGTGGGCGCGTCCAGCACGCTCGCGTCGGCCTCGGCGAAGCCGGCCCGCTCCAGCAGGCCGCACCATGTGCGGGGGGTGTGGCTGTAGCGGTACGTGAACATCGCCTTCCCGGCGAAACCGCCCTTGTACATCCCCTGCGGGCCGTACGCGCCGGGGATCGCCGGCGGCTGGGAGAACACGAACCGTCCGCCCGGGGCGAGGCGGCGGCGGACGAGCGGGAGCAGCTTCGCCGGGTCCGTGAACCAGGCCGCGCCGAAGATCGAGTAGACGGCGTCGTACGTCCCCTCCTCGCGGGTCAGATACGCGAGCACCTCGTCGCAGGTGAAGGTGGCGCCGGTGGCCGACCAGCGGGCCCTGGTCCTGGCGACCATGACGGGCGAGAGGTCGACGCCGTGCGCGCGGATCCCCGACTGGGCCAGGTAGGCGACCGTACGCCCCGTACCGCAGCCGATCTCCAGCACGCTGGACGGCTCCCCGAGCAGCTCGGGGCCCGGTCCGTGGCCGGGGTACTGGGTCCAGCAGAACGAGGGCGCGGCGGCCCCGTCGAACGCGGAACGCGCGAACGCGTCCCACAGCTCGGTCTCGTGCTCGTAGTTGTGGCGAACGGCCAACGCGCTTCCTCCGTCAGCGGGGGGCACGGCCCCGGCGGGCCCGGACCGGGACAGACGGTCCGACGATAGTCCGGTACCGCCGCCCGGACCCGCCCTCAGCCGCGCCCCAGCTCGCCGAACTCCCGTACGAACCTGGTCAGCAGGACCGCGAACGCCGCCCGGTCCGCCGCGGGCCAGTCCGCTGTCACCTCCGCGACCATCCGGCGGCGGAAGCCGCGGATCCCGGCCAGGACCTCTTCGCCCCGGCCGGTGAGCGCGAGCATCGAGCGGCGGCCGTCGTGCTGGTCCGCCTCCCTGCGCAGCAGCCCGGCCTGCAGCGCCTGCGCGGCGAGCCGGCTGGCGCGGGGCTGGTCCACGCCGAGGACGGCGGCCGCTTCGCCGACGGTCAGGGGCGTACCGGCGGCGGCTGCCGCCTCGACCGCGTCGAGGAGCTCGAAGACCGCGTCCGGGAGCGCGGCATGGGGGCCCGACCGCTCACCGCGACGCTCGGCGAGGCGCGCGAGGGTGCGGCGCTTCTGCGCGCGGCGCAGTGCGGAGAGGGCGGTCTCGATCGCGAGGTCGGCGGCTTCGCCGTCCCCTCTGTTCCCTCGCTGGCCCATCGCCCCGCCCTGATGCATAGTAGAAGACAACTGCATGTCAATTTACATGCACCTTCGAGAGAAGGCACCTCCGAGGAGCCCCCCATGGACACCCCCAAGCCGATCGGCTACTGGCTCAAGCACCTCCACGGCCTGCTGGAGCGCCACTTCGACGCGACGCTCGGCGACCTCGGGATGAGCCGCCGGCAGTGGCAGGTCCTGAACACCCTCGGCCGCGGCGCCGCGACCCGACCGGAGCTGGCGACCGCCCTGGCACCCTTCTGGGACGGCGAGGGGCCGGACCTGGCGACGACGCTCGCCGAACTCGCGGACCGCGGCCTGGTGACCGGCGGTCCGGAGCTCGCGCTCACCCCGGCCGGGCGCGGTGCGCACGCGGAGGCCGCCGAGCGCGTCGACGCGACCCGGGCCACCGTGCTGCGGGGGCTGACCCCCGAGCAGTACGGGGAGACCGTGCGCGTCCTGTCGGTGATGGCCGCCAACGTCGGGGCGGACCTCGACGCGCGACGCGGCTGACGGCGGGGCGCCCGCGTCAGAGCCGCGCCGCCAGGCGCTCCTTGGCCGCCGGCCACTCGTCCGCGAGCAGCGAGAAGTAGACGCTGTCGCGCCACGTGCCGTCCGGGCGGAGGCGGTGGCGGCGCAGGACGCCCTCGCGGGTGGCGCCGAGGCGGGCGATGGCCGCCTGGGAGCGGAGGTTCATATGGTCGGTCTTCAGCTGGACCCGGCCCATGCCGAGGTCCTCGAAGGCGTGCGTGAGGAGCAGCAGTTTGGTCTCGGAGTTCACCGCCGAGCGCCAGTACGCACGGCCGTACCAGGTCCAGCCGATCTCCAGCCGCTCGTGTTCGGCGTCGATGTCCAGATAGGTCGTCCAGCCGACCGCCCGGCCGCTCGCGAGATGGATGACGGCGAACGGCACGTAACCGTCGTCGCCGAGCACGGACTCGAGCTTCTCCGCCAGCTCCTCCGGCGTCTGCGGCGCCGGACCCCCCTGCCAGCGCCACACCTCCTCGTCCTTGCCGCCGGCGGCGAAGAGGTCGTCGAGGTGGTCCCTGGTGAGCGGCTCCAGCCGGACGTGGCGACCGGTGAGCACGACGGGCTGTGGCGTGATGGCAGGCATGATCGACAGCGTAGTCGAGCTTTGACCTAGCATCAAACTTCTATTGCACTAGTGCGTACTCTCGCGCCCGACGCCCGCAGCAGCGCCGCCCCCGCCGGCGTGAGGGAGTGCAGGACGCGCTGGCCGTGCCGGCGGCTGATCAGCAGGCCCGCGTTGCGCAGTGCGCCGGTGTGCTGGCTGGCCGCCGAGGCCGACACCCCTGCGGCCCGGGCCAGTTCACCGGTCGTCGCCCCGGCGGAGGCGGTCCGCAGCACCTCGGCCCGGGTGCCGCCCAGCAGGGCGCTCAGCGCCGCGCCGGAGCCCAGGTCGCCGGGCAGCCCGGCGGGGTCCTGCTCGCTGAGCACCGGATACGTCAGTACGGGCGTGAGGCCCGGGTCGGCGAGGGTGACGGGGTTGCCCCAGCTGAAGTAGACCGGGACGAGCAGGAGTCCCCGCCCGCCGAGGTGCAGGTCCTGGACCGCCGGATAGCGCGGGATGCTCAGCACCGGGGGGTCCCACACCAGCCACGGCGACAGGGTGGCGAGCAGCGCGTCCATGCCGCCGTCGAGCCAGGTGCGCGCCCGCGCCGCGCGGTCCGCCTCGACCTGGGCCAGCACCCGGTCCTCGTACGGGGCGATCACCGCGTCGTGGTAGCCGCGGATCGCCCGCGTCAGCTCGCGGCGCCCTTCGCGGCCCGCGATACGCCGCAGCTCCGGCGGCACCGCGCGGACCGTCGCGAGCGTGCGCAGCTCGGCCTCGACCCGGGTCTGCGGTACGTCGAGCAGGGCCTCGAGTCCGCCGGCGATCCCCTCGCCGGCCTCGGGCGGCGTGAGGAAGTCCGGGAAGTACGCGGCGTACGGCACGAGCGGCACCAGCATCCGGCGCAGCACCCGCTCCAGGCCGCGCTCGCGCAGCCGTTCACGGCTGTCGCGGTGCCAGCCGGCGAACGCCCAGCGGCCCCGCCGCGCCTGCAGCCGGTGCAGGCTGCACACGACCTCCCAGAGCGGATCGGACGTCGCGGCGACCTTCGTACGGACCAGGTCGGCGTCGGTGAAGTGGATACGCAGCATCGTCGATTCCCCCGTGAAATGCCCCGGGCGAGTGCGAAGTTCGCTCCCCCACGGGCGCGGATGCCCGGCCCCATCATCGGTGGATCACGTCGGCCGGACAAGGGTCCGACAGCGATGGGAGCGCTCCCGAACGCTCGGCCGGGGAACCTGTGCGGCGCCTGTGAAACCCCTGTGAGCTGGGCTTTTCAGTCACGGCTCAAAGGGTTGGCCGGGGTCGGCGGCGTCATGTGAGGGTGGCCTTACCCGGTACCGACCGGGGGATCTCGGGGGGCGGTCCGCTCGCGGCGGCCAGTCACCGGCCGCCGCGAGCGGGCCGGATTTCGGGCCCGACGGCGTACGTCGTGGACACCGGACGACACCAGCATTCATCGAGGAGCGGACATGCGGTTCATGCGCAGGGCGGCGGGACTCGCCGCGGGGGCGGGGCTCTTGGCGGGCGCGGCGGTGGGGACGGCGGCGCCGGCCCACGCGTTCGGGTCGGAGCTGACGTGGTCCGCGTACACCTACGACACCGACGACTGCCCCTGCACCCTCATCGACCCGATCGACAACACGTACTTCCAGTACGACGCCGGCGGCAAGGCGGTCAAGGTCAGCTTCCGGGTCAGCGGTTCGTACACGGGCAAGATGGAGTTCCACCCGTCCGGCGAGAAGATCTGGCTCTACGACAGCAAGGCCGACGGGGACACGTACTACCTGCGCTTCAGCTACACCGTCCCGGGCGGCGGGGACACGGTCACCAGCTCGGTCTACAGCCCGCGGGGCGGGGTCGGCCCCACGGTCGACCTCGACATCCCCGAGGGCTGGCCGGTGACCGTCACCGTCTACGACGACGCCGCGGGCACCGACCGCATCGGCTCCTGGACCGGCATCGGCTGACGGCCGGCCGCCGGGCGGCGCGGGGTCAGCCGCGCCGCACCAGCCGCTGGTGGAGCGTCAGGGCGGCGACGTCCGTCAGGGCGGCGATCTGGTCGACGACCGCGCGCAGCCGGGCCGCGTCGTCCGCCGCTTCGGTGAACAGCCGGTGGAACTGCGGGTCGAGGCCGTCGGGGGCGCGCGCGATCAGGGCGTGCGCCAGCTCCGTGAGGACGACGCGCTGCTCGGCCCGGATGCGTTCCTGGTCCGGGCGCTGCATGACGTAGCGGTCGGCGACGGCCTTGAGCACCGCGCACTCCAGGCGCTGTTCGTCCGGCACGATCAGCTCGGCGGCGTAACGGGTCAGCCTGCCCGAGCCGTACGCCTGGCGGGTGGCGCCCTCCGCGGCGAGGCAGAAGCGGCCGATGAGCTGGCTGGTGGCGTCCTTCAGCCGGGCCTGGGCGCGGGCGGTGCCGTCGTAGCCGTGCGGCCACCACTCCTGGTCGAGGAGGCGGTCGAGGGCCTCGGCGAGCTCCGCCTCCCCGGCGCCCGGGGCGTAGCGGGCGGCGGCCACCGCGAAGATCTCGCGTCTCTCCGCCTCCGCCAGCAGGACGTTGGGGTCGAGATGGCCCGCGTGCAGGCCGTCCTCCACGTCGTGCACGGAGTACGCCACGTCGTCCGACCAGTCCATCACCTGGGCCTCGAAGCAGCGGCGCAGGGGCGGGGCGCCCTCGCGCAGCCAGACGAAGACGGGGAGGTCGTCCTCGTACACGCCGAACTTCCGGGAGCCCGGGTCGTCGGGGTGGCCGCCGCGCGGCCAGGGGTACTTGGTGGCGGCGTCCAGGGCGGCCCGGGTCAGGTTCAGGCCAACGGGGCGGCCGTCGTCGGCGAAGCGCTTGGGTTCGAGGCGGGCCAGCAGGCGCAGCGACTGGGCGTTGCCCTCGAAGCCGCCGCAGGGGCCCGCGACGTCGTCGAGGGCCTCTTCGCCGTTGTGGCCGAACGGGGGGTGGCCCATGTCGTGCGCCAGGCAGGCGGTCTCGACCAGGTCCGGGTCGCAGCCCAGGGCGGCGCCCAGTTCACGGCCCACCTGGGCGCATTCGAGGGAGTGCGTGAGGCGGGTGCGGGGGGTGGCGTCCCAGGCGTGGGCGTAGCTGCCGGGGGTGACGACCTGCGTCTTGCCCGCGAGGCGGCGCAGGGCGGCGGAGTGCAGGACGCGGGCGCGGTCTCGTTGGAAGGCTGTGCGGCCGGGGCGCTTGTCGGGCTCCACGACGTAGCGGTGCAGGTCGGTGCGGGGGTAGCCGGGGAGGCCTGATGCGCGTGGGGGCATGGGATGACGGTAGCTCGGTCGTCGGTCGCGCGCGGTTCGCGCTGGCGCCTGCGGCGCGGTTCGGCGCTCCGCGCCTCAGTCCTCAGACGCCGGACGGGCTGAGGTGGTGCTGCGGTCACGCCGCATCGTGCGGCTCGCGCCGGCGCCTGCGGCGCGATTCGGCGCTCCGCGCCTCAGTCCTCAAACGCCGGACGGGCTGAGGTGGTGCTGCGGTCACGCCGCATCGTGCGGCTCGCGCTGGCGCCTGCGGCGCGATTCGGCGCTTCGCGCCTCAGTCCTCAAACGCCGGACGGGCTGAGGTGGTGCTGCGGTCACGCCGCAGCGTGCGGCTCGCGCCGGCGCCTGCGGCGCGATTCGGCGCTCCGCGCCTCAGTCCTCAGACGCCGGACGGGCTGGAGGGGTGCCGGTTGCGCTGGCTGGCGCGGTTCGGCGCTTTGCGGCTCAGTCTTCAAGCGCTGGACGGGCTGTTGGGGGCCCTGCGCACCCCGCCCACCGCTGACCCTGATCCGCGGATCCGCCCAGCCGTCGCTGCTCGACGTGCCCCCCTTTCGCCGGCGCTCCTCCCGCCCTGGCGCAGCTGCTGCGGCAGCTTCAGTGACCGCCGACGCCGCTCACGCCGACGCCAGTTCCGCGCCCGGCGTCGCCGCGGCCGTCGCCGTCTCGTCGTACCGACGTAGCACCAGCCGCGCCAGTGCCGGGTGTGTGCCCAGGGGCGCTGCGGAGATCCATGGGGCCGCGGTGCTCATCCGGGAGGCGAACAGGCCCGGTGCCGCGAAGCACGATGCCACCGCGATGCGGCGGCAGCCTCGGGCCCGGAGCAGCGACACGGCCTCGTCGAGGGTCGGTGTGCAGGCCGAGGCGTACGCGGGCTGGACCGGGACGCCGCCGAGGCGGTCGGAGAGGAGCGCCGCCGTACGGGCCGTGTCGGCGGCCGAGTCCGGGGAGCGCGAGCCCGCCGCCGCCAGGACCACGCCCGCGCCGCGCCGGTGCGCGGGGGTCCAGCCGGCCTCCGTCAGCCGGGCGTGCAGGGCCGACGCGAGGAGCGGGTGCGGGCCCAGGGGTGCGGCGATGCGGCCCTGGACGCGGGGCGCCGCGGCCAGGGCCTGCGGCAGGTCGTGCGTGACGTGGTGGCCGCGGGTGAAGAGCAGCGGCACCAGGACCGCGGGGCCGCGGACCGCGGCGAGCGTGTCGGTGAGCAGCGGTTCGTTCAGCTCGATGTGGCCGAGGCGGACCGGCAGGCCGGGCCGCAGCGTGCGCACGGCGTCCAGCAGCGCCCGCACGGTGGCCGACGCCCGGGGGTGCCGGCTGCCGTGGGCGACGGCGACCAGCGTGGGCGGGGCGCCCGCGCGGAGCCGGCCGAGCTGCCGCAGCCGGGAGCTCGCCTGGGCGGTGATCTGGCCGAACAGCTCGGACGCCGTCCCCCCGGGGAACCCGTCGAGCGGGCCGTCCGGTGCGAGGGGCGAGGGGGTGGCCGCGCCCCGGTCTGCCGCAATGCCCTGGTCTGCCGTCATCCCCCGATCCTCGCCGGAGGCCGTTGCCTGGCCGTTGCGGCGCGTTTACGGTCTGTTGACCGCTCCTCACACCGCGCCAGGACCCGCCGTGCGCCCCGGGCCCCGCGCCTGTAATACGGGCCGCCACCCGCGCGTAACACCCGCGGCCCACGCTGGTGTCCATGAGCGACGCGACCACCCTCACCCACTGCCCGTACTGCTCGCTGCAATGCGGGATGGGGATCACCCGGGAGCTGGACGTGGTCGCACGCGAGGAGTTCCCCGTCAACCGCGGGGCGCTGTGCGGGAAGGGGCAGTCCGCCACCGGTCTGCTGACGAGCGGGCGGCTGACCGGGCCGCTGGTCCGGGGCGCGGACGGCGAGCTGGCGCCCGCGGGCTGGGACGAGGCCCTCGACCGGATCGCGAAGGGGCTGCGTGCCGCGCAGGGGGCCGCCGGTCCCGACGGCGTCGGGGTCTTCGGCGGCGGCGGGCTGACGAACGAGAAGGCGTACGCGCTGGGCAAGTTCGCCCGGATCGTGCTGCGGACCTCGCAGATCGACTACAACGGCCGCTTCTGCATGTCGTCCGCCGCGGCGGCCGGCAACCGGGCCTTCGGCGTCGACCGGGGGCTGCCGTTCCCGCTCGCCGACATCCCCCGCACCGGCTGCGTGATCCTCGTCGGCTCCAACCCGGCCGAGACCATGCCGCCCGCCCTGCGCTACTTCACGGAGCTGAAGGCGAACGGCGGCAGGCTGATCGTCGTCGACCCGCGCCGCACCCGCACCGCCGAACTGGCGGACCTGCACCTCGCCCCGCGCCCCGGCACCGATCTGGCGCTCGCGCTCGGCCTGCTGCACCTGGTGGTGGCCGAGGGGCGTACGGACGAGGCGTTCATCGCGGAGCGGACCGCCGGCTGGGAGGAGACCCGGGCCGCCGTGATGGCGCACTGGCCGGAGTACGTGGAGCGGATCACCGGCGTGCCGGTGCCGCAGCTGCGCGCGGCCGTGGCGTTGTTCTGCGACGCGCCGGAGTCGATGGTGCTGACCGCGCGCGGTCCGGAGCAGCAGGCGAAGGGCGTGGACACGGTCGGCGCCTGGATCAACCTGTGCCTGGCGACGGGCCGGGCGGGCCGCCCGCACTCCGGCTACGGCTGCCTCACCGGGCAGGGCAACGGGCAGGGCGGGCGCGAACACGGGCAGAAGGCCGACCAGCTGCCCGGCTACCGGATGCTCACCGACCCCGCCGCACGCCGTCATGTCGCCGAGGTGTGGGGCGTGGACCCGGACGAGCTGCCGGGGCCGGGACGCAGCGCGTACGAACTGCTCGACGCCCTCGGCACGGACATCCGCGCGCTGCTGCTCATGGGCTCGAACCCGGTCGTCTCCGCGCCCGCCGCCGCGCACGTCGAACAGCGGCTGCGGTCGCTGGACTTCCTCGCGGTCGCGGACGTCGTGCTGTCGGAGACCGCGGCGCTCGCGGACGTCGTGCTGCCGGTGACGCAGTGGGCGGAGGAGACCGGCACGATGACGAACCTCGAGGGCCGGGTGCTGCTGCGTCGCAAGGCGGTGGACCCGCCTCCTGGTGTACGCAGCGACCTGGACGTCCTGCACGGGCTGGCGGAGCGGCTGGTACCGGGGCGGGAGAAGGGCTTCCCGACCGACCCCCGGGAGGTGTTCGAGGAGCTGCGCCGGGCGTCGGCGGGCGGTACGGCGGACTACGCCGGGATCTCGTACGAGCGGATCGCCGCGGAGGACGGCGTCTTCTGGCCGTGCCCCGAGGGCTCGGCCGGCACCCCGCGGCTGTTCCTCGACCGGTTCGCCCACCCCGACGGGCGGGCCCGCTTCGCGCCGGTCGCGCACCGGCCGGCGGCGGAGGAGACGGATGCGGAGTACCCGGTGTCGCTCACGACGGGCCGGGTACTCGCGCAGTACCAGTCGGGCGCGCAGACGCGGCGCACCCCCGCACTCAACGAGGCCGCCCCCGGCCCTTATGTGCAGCTCCACCCGGAGCTGGCAGCCCGTGTGGGGGTCGTCGAGGGTGACCCGGTCGCGGTTCTCTCCCGACGCGGCCGGGTCACGGCGCCCGCCCGGCTGAGCACGGCGATCCGCCCGGACACGGTCTTCATGCCGTTCCACTGGCCGGGCGAGGGCCGCGCCAACACGCTGACGAACCCGGCGCTCGATCCGGTGTCCCGGATGCCGGAGTTCAAGGTCTGCGCGGTCCGCGTGGAGGCGGTCCGGCCACCGCGGGGGAGCTGAGCCCGCGCACCTCTCGACGCACCGCCGCATGATCCTTTACGCTTCGGCTCCTTGATCGGCGAAGGGGTGGCGGACGTGGGCGTGGGACAACCGGTGGGTACGGACGCAAGCGTGGGGCAACCGGTCGGTACGGACCCGGCGGCAGCCGGCCGCACCGTCGCGGCGCGGACCGCGGACGGGCGCTTCTGGTACGCCGCCGCCCTCGCGCTCCTGGCCGCCGACGCGGGTGTCGCCCTGTGGCTGCTGGGCCGGCAGATCCATCTGCACGGGCTCGTCACGGGCGGCGCCTGGGACGCGGCGCTGCGGGACGAGATGTGGACCGACAACCTCCTGGACGTACTCCGGGCGCTCACCCTCGCCACCGTGATCGTGTTCCTGCTGTGGTTCCAGTCCGTCCGGGACGCGACCGAGGCCCGGCTCCCTGGGCGCCGGGAACGGGGCGGCCGGAGCTGGTCGATGATCTGGTGGTTCGTCCCGGTGGTGAACCTGTGGATGGGCCTGCGGATCACCCTGGACGTCTGGTCCGCGAACGCGGCGGAGGGCTCCCGGGCCCGCTCCGCCGGCTGGCTGCCCGTCGCCGGATGGTGGGTGCTGTCGATGTACGCCCTCACGCGGTTCGAGGACGCGGCCCGCGAGTTCGACGAGGCGAGCAGCGGGGTGCGTACCGGCGAGGCGGCCGCGGAGATGCGCGAGTCGCTGGCACACGGGATGGCCGCGGACGGCTGGTACCTCGCCGGCGCCGCCGCCACCGCGGCCCTCGTCGTCTGCCTTACGCGGACGGCGCGCCGCGCAGCCAGTCCCCGCCCTCGATGACCCGGCCCGACGCCCGCAGCCGGGACGCGAGGGGCTCCGCGGCGAGGTAGACCCACGCCCGCACCGGCGCCCCGTCCACCACGGCCCGGCAGACCACGCGGTCGTAGCCGTCCTCCAGCAGGTCGAGGTCGTGCAGCACCGCCTCGTACGCCTCGGGCCGCGGTATGACCAGCGCCCCGTGCACGACACCGGACGGTACGGCCACGGCGTACGGATAGCCGGGGCCCTCGTAGAGCAGGACCCCGGCCAGCGTCGCCGGGGTCTCCGACGCGGTACGGCCGGCGAGGAACTCCGCGTGGTACCGCTCCCCCGGACGCAGCGTGCCGTACACGAAGAAGGGCAGCCGCTCCCCGGCGGGCTCAGGCATCCCCGGTCTCCCGGGTCTCCGCCGCGACCCATGCGAGGTACTCCGGGCTCCCGCCGGCGATCTCCGTGGCGATGATCTCCGGGGTGTCGTAGCTGTGGGCCTCGCGCAGGTACGCCTCCAGCGCGGGGTACCGGTCCCGGACCGTCTTGAACACCACCTGCCACTCACGCGCGGTGTCGACGGCGCCCTGCCACCGGTACACCGACGTCACCGGCCCTCCGACCTGCGCGCACGCGGCGAGCCGTCGCTCCACCGCGCCGCGGGCGAGGTGCTGGGCCTCGCGTTCGTCGGAGGTCGTCG